>PEUR01000018.1 GCA_002780675.1 Gallionellales bacterium CG03_land_8_20_14_0_80_55_15
TAATCACCACGTCATGCAAGTTGGCAATGATAGCGGACAGGCCGAATTTCCACTCGAAGCGTATCCACAAATAACCGATGATGCCCAGACTGACCAGCAGCAGTGCCATCGCACCATTCTCGACCAAGTCCTTGCCGACTTGTGGGCCGACGAATTCGACGCGGCGCATTTCCACACTAGCATCCTGCTGGTGCAACGCTTCCATCACATGCTCGCTCAACTGTGCACCCGAGAAATTTTCCTTGAGCGGGATTTGAATCAGCACATCATGGCTGGAACCAAAATTCTGCACCTGCGCATCGGGCAGATTACCTGCCGCCAGTTGTTGGCGCACCTTCACCAGATCGGCAGGTTGCGCGTAATGTACTTCCAGCACCGTCCCACCGGTGAAGTCCACCCCAAAGTTCAAGCCCTTGGTGGCGAGAAAAAATACCGCAAACAAAAACGTCACCAGCGAGATTGCCGTGGTGTAGCGCCCATAACTCATGAATGGTATGTCGTGCTTAATCTTGAAAAATTCCATTTTCTTTCCTTATTGTTCACCCTCAAACGCTCCTCGGAGCGCGCACCCGCTGGCGGGAGAGGGATTTAGCCGATAGAGACGTGAGTCAACCGGGCTTTGCGACCATAAATTAAATTAACGATGGCGCGTGACACCAGCACCGAGCTAAACATCGAAGTCAGAATACCCAGGCACAGCACCACCGCAAAGCCCTTGATGGGGCCTGAACCGAACAGGAACAACGCGATACCGGCGATCAGATTGGTGATATTCGAGTCCACAATGGTGGCGAAGGCATTCTCATAACCCGCCTTAATCGCTGCCTGCGGCGTGATGCCGTTGCGCAACTCTTCCCGAATACGTTCGTTAATCAACACGTTAGAGTCAATCGCCATGCCCAGTGTCAGCGCGATACCCGCCATCCCCGGCAAGGTCAACGTCGCTTGCAGCATGGACAACAGTGCCACCAGCAGCAACAGGTTAACCGCCAGCGCAAATACCGAAATCGTGCCGAACATCAGGTAGTAGGCCACCATGAACACCGCAATCATCATGAAACCGATCTTGGTGGAATTGAAACCGCGCGAGATATTATCCGCCCCCAGGCTAGGACCGATAGTGCGTTCTTCAACGATTTCCATCGGTGCCGCCAAGGCACCGGCACGCAACAGCAGCGCGGTGTTTTGCGCTTCCTCGGTACTCATCTTGCCGCTAATTTGCACGCGCCCCCCGCCAATTTCCTCGCGGATGACAGGCGCAGTGACGATTTCGCCACGCCCCTTCTCAAACAGGATGATCGCCATGCGTTTGCCGACGTTTTCACGGGTCGCATCCTTGAATTTGCGCGCGCCCACCCCGTCCAGATTGATGTGTACGGCAGCCTCGTTGTTGCGGTTATCAAAACCGGGCTGCGCATCGTTAATACGTTCACCGGTCAAAATGACCTGTTTTTTCACCAGCAGATAGCCACCATCGCTATTCTTAAACATTTCCGTACCGAAAGGCGCAACCGCACCTTCGACAACCTGGTGTTCTTCATCCACCATGCGCACTTCCAGCGTCGCGGTACGCCCCAGAATATCCTTGGCACGCGCGGTATCCTGCACGCCGGGTAATTGCACCACCACACGGTCTGCGCCTTGCTGTTGAATCACCGGCTCGGCGACACCCAGCTCATTGACGCGGTTACGCAAGGTCAGCAAGTTTTGCTGCACCGCCGATTCCTGTATGCGATGCTCCGCTTCAGGCTTGAGCGTGGCCAGCAGCAAAAATTCGCCCGCTTCATCTTTAGGTATCAACGCGTAATCGGTAAACCCCTGCTTGATTTTTTCCTCACCCTTGCCGCGCGATTCGGCATCACGGAACTTAACCTGCAAAGTCTTGCCTTCGCGGCTGACACCCGAATAGGAGATTTTCTCTTCGCGCAAAGCGGTGCGAAGATCACCCGCCGCCGCTTCCATTGCCTTGTCCAGCGCGGCTTTCATATCCACCTGCAACAGAAAATGCACCCCGCCACGCAAGTCCAAACCGAGATACATCGGCAGCGCGTGGAGGCGGGTCAACCACTGCGGCGAACGCGGCAACAAATTCAACGCCACCACATAATCTTCACCCAACTGGCCGCCCAACACGTCCTTGGCTTTAAGTTGCGTGTCGGTATCAGCAAAGCGTGCCTTGATGCTATTGCCATCCAGTGCGACCCGCTCCGGCTTGATGCTGGCGACCCTGAGTGCATCTTCGACACGACCCAGCAACACAGCATCGGCCTTCAGGCTGGTGCGCAACGGCAATACCTGCACGGCGGGCGATTCACCGAAAAAATTCGGCAAGGTATAAATCAGACCTGCCAGCAAGACAAAAAATATCAGCAGATTTTTCCACAGCGGGTAACGGTTCATAACGACCTCTAAAGTGATGCTTGCAACATATTGCCGAAACTACTTGATAGACTTGATCGTCCCTTTGGGCAACACAGTCTGAATCGCTGTTTTTTGCACGGTTACTTCAAAATTTTCAGCAAATTCGACACTGACATATTCCTCGAAAACCTTGGCCACACGACCGACTTCACCGCCTGCCGTCACCACTTCATCGCCGCGTTGCAAGGCTTCGACCATGGCTTTGTGTTCCTTGGCACGCTTGGATTGAGGGCGCAGCACCAGAAAATAAAACACCGCGATTAGTGCGACCAGCGGCAAGAATTCCATAAAACCACCCCCTGCAGCCGTTCCGGCTGTTTCTGCATAGGCATTACTGATAAACATTTTTTAACTCCACAAATCATTCAAAAGGCGCGCATTCTAGCACAAAGCCCGTCAACAAAGCCCGTCAGCGCAAGGTGGCTCGACGCAACGCAAAGCCCACCATAAATTCCGCAAAGGCATCCGCTTCTATCGCGGCGCGCATCTCGCCCATCAACTGCTGGTAATAATGCAGGTTATGTATCGTGTTCAAGCGCGCACCGAGGATTTCCTTGAGGCGGTGCAGGTGGTGCAGGTAGCCGCGACTGAAATGCTGGCAAGTATAACAAGTGCATTCCGCATCCAGCGGGCGCGTGTCCAGCTTGTATTGCGCGTTCTTGATCTTGATGTCGCCATATTGGGTGAACAGCATGCCGTTGCGCGCGTTGCGCGTCGGCATCACGCAATCGAACATATCTATGCCTTGCGCCACCGCCGCCACCAGGTCTTCCGGCGTACCCACCCCCATCAAATAACGCGGCTTATCCTGCGGCAACTTCGGTGCGGTATGTTCGAGAATGCGCTGCATGTCTTGCTTGGGTTCGCCCACCGACAGCCCGCCGATGGCATAGCCGTCGAAACCGATATTGACCAGCTCCGCCAGCGATTCGTCACGCAGATTTTCATACATGCCGCCCTGCACGATACCGAACAAGGCGTTGGGATTGCCCTGGTGCGCGGCACGGGAACGCGCCGCCCAGCGCAACGACAGGCGCATCGAATCCGCCGCCTCCCGTTCTGTGGCCGGAAACGGCGTGCATTCGTCGAAGATCATCACGATGTCGGAATTGAGTACGCGCTGGATACGCATGGACTCTTCAGGACTCAGGAACAATTTATCGCCATTGACCGGCGACTGAAACGCCACTCCTTCCTCGCTAATCTTGCGCAGCGCCCCCAGACTGAACACCTGAAAACCGCCCGAATCGGTGAGTATCGGACCACTCCAGCCCATAAACCCGTGCAAGCCGCCATGCGCCGCGATGACCTCCAGCCCGGGACGCAGCCACAGGTGGAAAGTATTGCCCAGCACGATATGCGCGCCGATGTCGTGCAATTCCTGCGGACTCATCGCCTTGACCGTGCCGTAAGTGCCGACCGGCATAAACGCCGGGGTCTGTACCCTGCCGTGCGCCAGCGTCAACTGCCCGCGCCGTGCCAGCCCTGAAGTCTTGTATAAAGTAAATTCCATTTGCAACCTTAAAAATAATTAAAAGCGTCGGGACCAATCCCGACTCACCACTCACCACTCACCACTCACCACTCACCACTCACCACTGGCTACTCACGGCTTTCTCTCTATCAGCATCGCGTCGCCATAGCTGAAGAAGCGGTATTCCTGCTCGACTGCGTGGCGGTACGCGGCGCGGATTTGTGCCATGCCGCCAAACGCGCTGACCAGCATCAGCAGCGTGGATTTGGGCAAATGGAAATTGGTCAGCAGCACCTCTACCACGCGAAAACGATAGCCCGGCGTGATGAAAATGCGCGTCTCACCCGTCCCGGCTTTTAATTCCCCAGAGGCGGCGGCACTCTCCAGCGCGCGCAGACTGGTCGTTCCCACCGCGACCACGCGCCCACCCTCCTCCCGCGCCCGCGCTATCGCCTCTACGGTAGCCTGCGGAATTTCATAGCATTCGCTGTGCATCTGATGTTCGCGGACATACTCGGCGCGCACTGGCTGGAACGTACCCGCGCCGACATGCAAGGTTACATAGGCGATTTTGACCCCTTTGTCGCGCAGGGCTTGCAGCATCGCCTCGTCAAAATGCAAGCCCGCCGTGGGCGCTGCCACCGCCCCCGCCTCGCGCGCAAAAACCGTCTGATAGCGCGCCTCGTCTTGTTGTTCCGCCGCGTGGGTGATGTAAGGCGGCAATGGCAAGCGACCAAAACGCGCCAACAATTCCAGCACCGCTGTCTCGGCTACGAAGCGCAGATGAAAAAATTCGCCCTCGCGCCCCAACACCTCGACCTCCAACTCGCCTGCCAGCAACAGATGGCTGCCCGCCTTCGGCGATTTGCTGGCGCGCACCTGCGCCAGCACTTCATGCTCGTTCAACACGCGCTCCACCAGCACTTCTATCTTGCCGCCGCTGGACTTGCTGCCGAATAACCGCGCCTTGATGACGCGCGTGTCGTTCAGCACCAGCACATCGTTCGGCCTGACCCGTTGCAATAAATCGGCAAACTGGCGATCTTCCAGCGTGTCGCCGCGCACGCACAGCAAGCGGCTCGCACCGCGGCATTCGGGCGGATGCTGTGCAATCAGGCATTCGGGCAAGGCAAAATCAAACTCTTCAGTACGCATCAACAAACAGCCATTTTTTAGAAAGGCGCGATTGTAGTTGATAAGGCCATCCATTTCATGGATAATGCGCACCTTCCTTGCCGGGGTGATGGAACTGGTAGACGTGCCGGACTCAAAATCCGGTGCCTGAAAGGGCGTGGGGGTTCGATTCCCCCCCCGGCACCAAATACGAAGCAAATAAAAAAGAAGACAGGTCATCCTGGCTTCTTTTTTATTTTACGGCTGCAAAATCTGGCCAATGAGCGGGGAAATCAAAACCATGATCTGGAAACCTCACGTTACCGTCGCCGCCGTCATCGAACGCGATGGCAAGTTTTTGCTGGTGGAAGAAGCAACCCCGCAAGGCCTGCGCTTCAACCAGCCCGCCGGACACCTCGAAGCCCATGAATCGCTGCCCGATGCCGCCATTCGTGAAACGCTGGAAGAATCCGCCTACCATTTTGCGCCACACCATCTGGTCGGCATCTATCGCTGGCACGCGCCCGAATCCGACACGACTTATTTGCGTTTCGCCTTCACGGGAACGCTTACCGGACAGGAAGCTGAACGTGTGCTGGACACGGGGATACTGCGCGCCGTGTGGCTGACACCTGATGAAATCCGCAGCCATCGGGCGCGTCATCGCAGTCCGTTGGTGTTGCGCTGCCTGGAAGATTACCTTGCGGGAAAACGTTATCCACTTGATTTGTTGGTGCATTATGACTAAAGCAAAAATCGTGGTCGGTCTTTCCGGCGGAGTGGATTCCTCGGTCACCGCGCTGTTGCTCAAACAACAGGGCTACGACGTGATCGGCCTGTTCATGAAAAACTGGGAAGACGACGACAACAGCGAATACTGTTCGTCGCGCCAGGATTTGCTCGATGCCGTGTCGGTCGCCGACACCATCGGCATCCCCATCGAGGCGGTGAACTTTGCCCGCGAATACAAAGACCGCGTATTCAGCACTTTTTTAAGCGAATATCAGGCCGGACGCACGCCCAACCCCGACATCCTGTGCAACGCCGAAATCAAGTTCAAGGCTTTTCTGGATCACGCCATGCGTCTGGGTGCCGACCGCATCGCCACCGGGCATTATGCGCAAGTTATTGAAAATAATGGACTATTTCAATTACTCAAGGCCGCAGACGGGAGCAAGGACCAAAGCTACTTCCTGCACCGC
>PEUR01000143.1 GCA_002780675.1 Gallionellales bacterium CG03_land_8_20_14_0_80_55_15
TTGATTATATTGAAATAATTTATTTTTATAAGCAGATAAATGCCGAGCATACTTTCCAGCAAATAAGCGATGCTGGAGATGCCGTGCAGCCTCTTGAATCGCCCTGCCAAGGCACTGTTCATCACATCCAGCGGTAAAGCCTGTACTTTCAAGTCATTCATGGCGGGCTGGATACCAAGCTGAATAATCAAAGTAATCATCAACATACTGGCAATAGCCCAAAAAACTCCCTGACGTAATGCAGCGCGTCCCGATTGCGCCAAGTAATACGCCAGCAAATAAGTGCCGCAAATCATTCCGAGATAGCCCGCCTTGACAAACATCTGCCCAGCCAGAAAACCGGCCAGTTGCCGGTCAGGTTGCGCGTAAAACAGCACAGGCACGGCCAGATAGCCGATGGCCCACAGGCTGCCGACCCAGGCGGTGACGGAGAGAGAAGCGAGGTGATGGCTGAGATTTTTCATGGCGTGAGGGTAGCACAGCAAAGGCAATGTTTCCTGGTTAACGTGAAACTCGCGCAGCGTTTCGATTACCCCTTCCTCCGTATGTGGGGGAGAGCGAAGCGAGGGAAAATTGGGGGGCATCATTGTCATGCCTGTTATGGCCAAATTATCTATGCATTTTGGTCTATTGTTTTGACAGGGGTGTGGTGATAGCTTATGCGCTCATGCCGTTATGCGAGCTTTGCATGGGTGGCATACCGGCGCAATCCCTTGGTTCAGACAATTTCGCATCCGTGAGGTGAGTATGACTATCCCTAACCTGGCAGGACATCTTCGGGTCAATTTGCAGGGCAGTGGCGCGAGTGTTACGCCGACTGGCCTGTTCCCGATTGCCAATACTGATTTCACTCGTGTCAAAACGCTCCGGGATTTGTCCTTGAGCCGCTTGTCCTTGGAGGATTTTCCGGTGGTCAAGGTCTGGCGGCAACGGCTGTTTACCGAGCTGCCGGAAATCTGCGACGAATTGCCGCGCCTGCTGACCGAATATTTGCGCAGCGCGCCGGATGCCTCTCCCGGGGTGCGGCGAGCCAAGGCCATCCGCCATATTTTCGAGCATAAAACCGCGCTGGTGAGAGACTCCGACCTGATGCCGGGGCAAACCACCACGAGCTTTGTAGGTCCCGTGGTCTATATGGATACCATCGGTTATTGCATCTGGCCGGAACTCAAATCCGTCGCCACCCGCCCGCAAAATCCGTTCAAAATCCGCCCTGAAGTCGCGGCGCGTTTAAACAAGGAAATTTTCCCGTTCTGGCTGAACCGGCAACTGCCCGTGCCCGAAGCGGCGCGCGCAGCGGAATACGACACCGCAGACTTTCCTGCCCTTGACGAAGTCAAGGGGGTATCCATAGACCCCGCGCTCGCCAAGCAGGCGGGCGAAACGCCCAAGTGTCAGGAATTGATGGAGCGGGTGGCGTTCTATTTGTCGGACAAATCTACCTGTGTCTCGCATACCGTGCCGGATTGGGAACGGCTGCTGAAGTATGGTTTGAGCGGGCTTGCAGCACAGATGCGTTCGGATTTGGCCGTGGCGGATAAGTCGGCGCAGCGGCAGTTTCTGGAGGGGGTCATCGGGACTTTCGAGGGGGCGATGGTCTATGCCGAACATCTGGCGCAGGCTGCGGAACAGGCGGGAAACCCGGTGCTTGCGACGCTGTGCCGCAAGGTTCCCGCCCATCCCGCCGAAACCTTGCACGAGGCGCTGGCGGCAATCTGGATTTGCTACCACCTTTTGTTGCAGGAAAACACCAATTTCGGCTTCTCCATCGGTCGGCTGGACCAGTTGCTCAACCCCTATTACCTGAAGGAATGGCAGGCATTGGACAACGAGGCGGCGCGCGAGGCTTATACCCGGCGCGCCGTCGAACTGGTCTGCCATTTCTTTTTGCGCTGCTCCGACCACGTCCCGCTTTCAACAATGGGTTCGGAAACGCTGTTTGCGGGCAGCGGCTCGAACCAGGCGCTGACGGTGGGCGGCACGAAAGTTGAGAACGGTCAGGTGGTGGACGCGGTCAACGACATGACTTATATCATCCTCAAGGCGACGGAATTGCTGAGTATCCGCGACCCCAACGTCCATGCCCGCTATCATGCCGAAGTCCACCATCGCGATGCGCAGGGTGAGCCGCTGCCGCCCGGGGTGATGGATGCCTATTTGCGGCGGGTTTGTCAGGTGAACATTACCACCCGCGCCACGCCCGCGCTGCACGGCGACATGCCGGTCATCAAGAGTATGGCGGCCTACTATGCCGACCATGTCGGGATCAGTGAGGAAGAAGCATTACAGGATGCCTGCGATTACGCCTCCATCGGCTGCATCGAGCAGAACGCGCCGGGCAAGCACTACGGCAATTCCGGCTCCACGCTTTTCGTGTTGCCCGCAGTGCTGGAACTGGCGCTGTTTGGCGGCAAGCACCGCTCCGACGGAGTGGGGGAAAACGCGCCCAACCTGTTCGACGGGCAGGCGGCCTATACCAGCAAGCCGCTGGTTCAGATGAAGAGTATGAATGAGTTCATCACCGCGTTTCGCTTCCAGCTGGATCAAATGGCCCGCCATGCAGTACAGAACAACAATTATCTGGGGCGCTTCATGGCGCGTGATCGCGCCTCGCCATTTTTGTCCGGGCTGTTCACAGGTCCTACCAATCTGCCGGGCGACAGGGGGGCAAAATTTCGCGACGTGGCGGCAGGCGGGGCGAAATATAATTCATCCGGGGTGGCGATCATCGGGGTGGCGGATGTGATAGATAGCTTCTGCATACTGGATGAGCTGGTGTTCGGCGGCAAAGTGACTGCCCTGGAATTGCTGGCCGCGATGAAAGCCGATTTTTCCATCGTTCAAGCGAATGGCGAACCCCACGACTGGCAGGCGATACTGGAAAAATTGCGTCTCTGGTTTCATCCCGACGATGCAACGCACTTGCCTGTGTTGACTGCGGCGCGCCTCAAGGAAATTGGCACGGCGATCGCGCACACCGCGCATTACGGCGCGGGGGTGGCCAACGACGGGGTGTACGACAACAGTCTGGCGGTGAAATACAGCAGGATGCTGACGCGCATGATTCACGATGTTTTCTATCGTTACCGTAACCATCGCGGCGGACGTTATCTGTGCGGCTACTGGTCCATGACCAACCATGCCGGTTTCGGCATGTTGACCCAGGCCACGCCCAATGCGCGTCAGGCGGGGCGCGCCTTCGCTTCCGGCATCACACCCTGTCCTGGCATCGTCAAGCGCGACGGCTCGCCAGTGATGGCGCTCGACCATATTTTATCGGTGGCTGCGGTGGACAGCGACGCGGTGAAGAACGGCTATACCTATAACCTCAGTTTGACCACCAGAGGCTTGGCGCAGCGCGAGGAAGACACCGAACTGTTTGCCCGCTACATGAAGACCTTCATGGAAAACAACGGCGTGCTGGTGCAGATGTGCGTCTCGTCCATCACCGAATTGGTGGCGGCGGATAAGGCTGCCACGGCGGCGATGCGGGGCGGCGCGGCGGAACAGGCGGCACTGACCCCTTACAAGGATTTGATGATACGGGTGGCGGGCTACTCGGCCTATTACGTTACCTTGAGCCCGGAAATGCGCCGCGAGATAATAGACCGCGCCAATTTTGCGTTGAAGGATGGCGTGGAACAGCACGCGGTGCATAGTCTGTAGGTCGGGTTGCGCCCGACAGCATAGCCCGCCCTACTTAAAAGGAGAAAATCATGCATGCCGGATTCCCTCAAGTTGCCCCCGGTGTTTTCCGCACCCTGCATTCCGGGATGCAAAGCGATATTTATTTGAAAGGAATACTTGCACAGACAGGCGGACATCTGGTCGCCGAAGGGTTGGCGCTGGCGCTGCATCTGGGATTTGGCGTGATTTTGCGCAACGGGCTGCTGGACGAAGCGCAGTCGCGCCGTGCGGCAGCCTTCTTTGCCGATAACTTCGAGATCACCGACCCGTTGGTGCCGGGCGGCAAACGCTATTATCAGGGGTGGTTTTTGATTCGCACCCGCCGTGCTGGCGACGACATGAACGTGCTGCTGGAATTTTGCCCCGATCCCGACAAGTTGTATCTCAACATGCCTTGGGGGCAATGCCTTGATCCCCTTGCCGTGGTGCGAACCCGCGCCATGAACGAGTCGGAGGCCGAGAACCTGACGCGCAAGGTGGATTTGGTCATCAGCTTCAAGGACGCGGAAACCATTCTGGGGCTAATCGGCCAGCCCAATGTGGACATCGTCGGCCTGTTGTTGAAAAACCTGGTGCAACTCACCGGCAATGTCGGTCATCTGTTCAAATTGGGCGCGATCGGCGCGGATGTGCAACGAATGCTCGCCCCGCCGCAATGAACGCGACCTTGCGCGGGTTGGTGTTCGACATCAAGCGCGATTGCAGCGAAGACGGACCGGGGATACGCACCACGGTGTTTTTCAAGGGGTGTCCGCTGCATTGCGTCTGGTGTCAAAACCCGGAAGGGCAGGGCGGCAAGCCTGATTGTGGTGTGTGTCAGGGGGAAAGCCAAACCGGATGGGCGCAGGGCGGGCGCTGGTATGAACTGGACGAACTGCTCTACCGTGTGCTGATAGACCGCCCTTTTTATGACTCGACCGGCGGCGGGGTCACGGTTTCCGGCGGCGAACCGACTTTCCAGATGGTGTTTATCGGCGAGTTTCTGAAACGTCTGCGGCAGCAGGGCGTGGATACCGCGATCGAGACTTGCGGTTTTTTTCATTACGCCAGCTTTGCGAGACTCGTTCTGCCCTATCTGAACCGCATTTATTACGACCTGAAGCTCATGGATGAGGCGGAACACCGCCGCTTGACCGGCCAATCCAACCGTCCCATTCTGGACAATCTGGCGCGCCTTACGCGGGAGACCGCCCTGCCCGTGCATGTCCGCGTTCCTCTCGTTCCTGGCATGACCGCCACCGCCGAAAATCTCGCCGCCATCGGCCAGTTTCTGCGCGATCACAACATCAGGGAGGTCACCCTGTTGCCCTACAACCCGCTTTGGCAGGACAAGGCCGTTAAATTGGGACTGAAGCCGCAACTGACCTGCGGCTTCATGTCGGATGAGCAACTGGCTCACTGCACGCAGCAGTTTGAACCTGAAAACGGCAGTTGACCGCGCTACCTGAACGCAGCGCATAACCCCCCGCGCGCCGAATCCTCAGCCCGGGCTTTATCACGCCGCGCAAATCCCGTACTTGGGCAGGATGTTGTAAACCACGTTGAAGCGGTGCGCCTGGATTGCGTCGTGGAAATGTTTCCAGTGGCTTTCCAGAAAGTGCGATTGGTAGGGATAGACCGGCATGTCAAAGCTCGTTCCCAGCGCATCGGCTTTCCATGAATCGTTTCCACGGGAGAAATAGTCGTCCAGGTCTACCTTGCCGCAAACGGTGAACACGCCTTTGCGTATCGCATCCAGCCATTTTTGATGACGTTTTTCACCGTCTTCAAACACGATCTCGGCAAACATGCTTTCGATTTGTGTGCGTGTCGCCGCTGTCAGACCGGTGACAGCGGCGGTCGGATCGCCCAACTGGTAACGCCGCATCGCCTTGCACATCTGTTCGGCGGCTTCGATAAAATCAGCCGGATTATTGCGCGGGATCAGCTTGCCGCGCCCATCCAGATATTGCCACTGGAGAAATGGCATGTCGGGGAAGGCAAGCGCCCGGCCATGTCCCAGCGGGGGGATGGCATCGTCCAGAAAATTGCTCAATATGCCGCCCAGCGTTTTTTTGAAGATGCCGGACTTGCTGGTTTCCTTGGCATCATCCACTTCGTTGATATTGTGCAACACCCCGGCAAAGCCCTGATGCGCCCAAGTGTCGGCATAGACGTGCATGGTTATTCCTAGGCGGTGCAGGCCGTAGGGGCGATGCTTTTCCAGTATCGCATCGCGCACCATTTCCTGGGCTATCGGGCTGTTGGGGGTGCAGACGATCTTGTCTATGAAACTGCCGTCTGGATTCTGTTCTGACGACAAGCCACCATTCCCGGGCAGAAAGTGAAAACTCATCCAGACATAGTGATTGGCGAGTTCCTCGGTATTGCGGGGGTCGAGCATCTTGTGGGCGGAACTGATGCGGTTGTAAACAGCGCGGTTGTCGAACCTGACCGTGCCAGTGCTGGTCGCATCATCCACATATTGAGCGGCGTAGGCGATGATGTCCGCTTCAGGGTGGCTGAACCCGGCATCGCGTGCGACCACATAGGTGGTCGCGTGGTGAAAGTCTATTTGCATGATGT
>PEUR01000076.1:0-2610 GCA_002780675.1 Gallionellales bacterium CG03_land_8_20_14_0_80_55_15
TGATGAAACTCTCCATGCCCGTTCCTTCACCCCCGTCCCCCCTCTCCCAAAGGGAGAGGGGTACAGTTCGTCGCTGCGCGAGTTTCACGTTAAAGTGGCCAAAAACTCCGACGATGCGTGAAAATATTGGCAAGTATCGGCAAGTAAAAAACCGCCCGAATTGGCGGTTATGCTTGATTATATTGAGTTTTTTGGTGCCCGGAACCGGAATCGAACCGGTATGCAATGTTTAGTTGCGACGGATTTTAAGTCCGTTGTGTCTACCAATTTCACCACCCGGGCGGATGTTGGAGGCGAGACCCAGAATCGAACTGGGATAGGCGGATTTGCAATCCGCTGCATAACCATTTTGCTATCTCGCCATGTTGCAAAACAACGATTTGAAATGAATAAGGGAAAGCGTGATGCTTTCCCTTGAGTTTGGAGCGGGAAAAGAGACTCGAACTCTCGACCTATACCTTGGCAAGGTATCGCTCTACCAACTGAGCTACTCCCGCATTGGAGCATTGCATAATTAAAACCACAAAACAGAACTCCGAGAAAACTGGAGCGGGAAAAGAGGCTCGAACTCTCGACCTATACCTTGGCAAGGTATCGCTCTACCAACTGAGCTACTCCCGCTTTGTGAGGCGCGAATTATAAGGGGTTCTAAAATTCTGTCAACTTTTTTTACAGGCAATTATGACAACTTGAATAAACGCGCAAAGTTCTCCGAAGTACGCAGACCCACTTCCGCGACACTGATGTCGCGCAGCAGGGCGATTTCTTCGGCGACGTGCTTCACATATCCGGGCTGATTGAGTTTGCCGCGAAAAGGTACCGGCGCCAGATAAGGCGAATCGGTTTCGATCAACATGCGATCCAGCGGCACGCGTTGCGCGACTGCCTTGATTTGCAGAGCACTTTTGAATGTGATGATGCCTGAAAATGAAATATAGAAACCCATGTCCAGCGCCTGCTGTGCCACCTCCCAGCTTTCCGTGAAACAGTGCAACACTCCGCCCGCATCTGCCGCCCCCTCTTCCGCCATGATGCGCAAGGTATCTTCAGCGGCATTGCGGGTGTGAATGATGAGCGGCTTGGCGCATTCACGCGCAGCGCGAATATGGGTGCGAAAACGTTCTCGCTGCCACTCCAGGTCACCCGTCAAACGCAGGTAATCCAGCCCGGTTTCGCCGATCGCGACCACTTTTGCGTGTTGCGCCAGCGCCACCAGCCGCGCGACAGTCGGTTCTTCGACCTGTTCATAATCGGGATGCACGCCGACCGAGGCATAGATGTGTGGATATTGCGAGGCTAACGCCAGCACTTCTGGAAAATCGGCCAGATTAACCGACACGCACAACGCGTTGAGCACATCGTTTTGCTGCATTTTCGCCAGCACGTCGGTGATATTTTCCGCCAGTTCGCGGAAATTGATGTGGCAGTGGGAATCTACAAATGACATGATTATTTGCTCGCAAGTCGGGTATAGGTAAACAACAGCGATTCGAGGAACAACTTGGGGTTGAGCGTATGCTGCGCTTCGCGTTTCGCGGTTTGCAGGTGATTTTGCAGGCGCGCCAGATTGATCGCGTCGAGCGGTGCGACCAGATCCCGGATAGCCGCTTCTTCCCGTGGATGGTAACGCAGGCTTCCCGCCAATTTCATTGCAACCAGGTCGTGACACCATTGTTGCAGCCATTGCACCAGCAGCACTTGATCGGTTTTCTGCAAAGCATCCGCCAGTGCAAAAACGTCCAGTGTCGCGGGTTGGCGTAGTGCGCGCAGCAGCTTGTCGCGGGCATCCGCCCCGCTTTCCTGTGCATTGTGCAACGCCAATAAAGGCGAAAAACCGGCAACCGCCAAGGCATCATTGGGGTTTTTAACCCCCTGCTGCGCCAGCCAGCGCGTGGCACTGGCGGTATCGGGTGCCGCCAGTGCCAGCGACAAACAGCGGCTCAACAGCGTGGGCAATAATTGCTGCGGTCGGTGTGTGACCAAAATAAAAATAAAACCGGCTGGCGGCTCTTCGAGATTTTTCAGCAAGGCATTCGCGGCGTTGCTGTTCATCGCTTCCACCGGATGGATGAGTACCACTCGATGCCCGCCCTGATGTGCGGACATCCCCAAAAAATCGGCCAAGCCGCGAATCTGATCTACCGTGATTTGCCTGGACAGCTTCTTGCTGGCATCCGCTTCCTCACTATCCGCTTCGGGTTGCAGGAAACGAAAATCGGGATGCGAGCCCTGTTCCATCCAGTGGCAGGAAGGACACACGCCACAGGCAAAACCGCCTGCAGTCGGTTGCTGACACAACAAGGCGCGGGCGTAATTCATCGCCAGTTCCAGCTTGCCGATGCCCTTCATGCCCTTGAACAACAGCCCCTGCGACACCCGTTCGCGCAATGTCATCAAACGTGCCCAGTCGTTTTGCTGCCAAGGATAAATCTCGTTTGTTTTCATAATGATGCAATAATTTCAGCCAGTTGCTGCTGCACGGCAGACATGGATTGCGCCGCATTGATCACAACATAACGCGACGGGTTTTCTGCCACGCGGCGGTGATACCCAGCACGCACGCGCTCAAAAAAACAGCCCTGCTCCTGCTCGAAACGATCCAGGCTGACA
>PEUR01000076.1:2698-6281 GCA_002780675.1 Gallionellales bacterium CG03_land_8_20_14_0_80_55_15
CAAGCTGACGCAATTTTTCCCAGTCCATGCCGCGCCCCCCGCCCTGATAGGCGAAACTGGCATCCGAAAAACGGTCGGAAATAACCCATTTGCCGACAGCCAAAGCAGGCTTGATGACCTGTTCGACATGTTCCAGGCGCGACGCAAACATCAACATCGCCTCCGTGCCGATACTCATGGTCTGATTGAGCAATATCTCGCGCAACTGCTCGCCCAGCGGTGTGCCGCCCGGCTCACGGGTGACAATCACGTCCATCCCGCGCTGCCTTAGCGCATCAGAAAACCACGCCAGATGGGTGCTTTTCCCCGCCCCGTCCACACCTTCAAAGGTAATAAATTTAGTCATTATAAGTAATCGTTAGTCGCCGACGGCGCGGGTTCGGCATAGAAGCAAACGGCGTTGCGGCCAGAATTCTTGGCATCATACATGGCGGCATCGGCTTGCTTGAGAATTTCCTGTTCGCCAGCCAAGTGGTCAATGAACATCGCCACACCTATGCTTAAGGTGCAGCGATGCTCAATCATCCCAGTAGCTGCCTCGTCGGGTAGCTTAGCCGATAGACTTTCTGGCGAATCCGGCTGCGGGGATGTCAGACGATAGACTTCGGAAACCCGGCTACGAATTTTTTCGGCGAGCTGGCGTGCCTGCACGATGGCTTCATCGTGCCGCGCGCTCAAACCGCACAGCAACACCACAAATTCATCGCCACCAAAGCGCGCTGCCATATCCACCTTACGGATACAACTCTTCAGACGACGCGCCACCTCAATCAGCAACAGGTCGCCCACAACGTGACCGTGCTGGTCGTTGAGTGGCTTGAAATTATCCAGATCAAGGAACATCAGCGCACCGTATTGGCGGGTGCGTTCGCTGATGTTTAGCGTTGCCAGAAGGTGTTCGCCAAGCAAACGCCGATTCGGCAATTTGGTCAATGTGTCGTAAAAAGCCTGCCGATGGACTTGATGTTCCTTTTGCTTGCGCTCACTGATGTCCATCCCCGTGCCTCGCAAACCGATTAGCGCCCCCTTGCTGTCATAAAATGGAATGCCATGCACTTCCTCCCAAACCACCTCGCCTGTCGGCGTAATATCGCGGTGTTGCAAGGTAAAGTGCGTATTGTCGGTCATTGCCCGTTTGACGATTTCCGTCACGCCCTCCCTATCCTCCTGCGGCATAAATTCCAGCGGCGAATGGCCTAGCAACTGCTCCGGCGTATAACCCTTGACCGCTTTGGCACGCGCCGAAACATAGCTATACACCATGTTGGTATCCATTTCCCAGACATATTCACCCGCCGCATCACTCACATCCCGGAAACGTTGTTCGCTAAGTTGCAAGGCGGCTTCAGCTTTTTTACGTTCGGTAATATCCAAAAAAGTAGCGACGGCACCCAGCATCTGGCCGTTGCGATGAATAGGATAAGACCAGTATTCCACTTCAACTGGCGTGCCATCGCGCCGCCAGAACACTTCGTCATCAACGTGAATTTTTACATTGCGGCGATAGGCTTGATATATCCTGCATTCGGTGGCGGGGTAAGCCGTGCCGTCGGCGTGGGAGTGGTGTATCAGCTCGTGAATGTGCCTGGAGAGGACTTCATCGGCATGTTGATAGCCCAGAATATGCAGGAAAGCGGAATTGACGAAGGTGCAATTTCCCTGGGTGTCCGTGCCATAAATCCCCTCCGCCAGCGACTCCAGAATGAGGTCGGCGTGAAGCTGCACCTCGCGCGTGGTGCGGCGCAACAAGAACGTCACCAAGGTCGCCAGCGTGGCGCTGAATAAAATGGTGAGGGCGTGAGAAACCCAGATGGAAGCATTTTCGGGGATAAACACGCCCTTGATGAGCTCGAACAACAACATCAGCCCCGCCACCCCCGCAAACACCACGCCGAGGCGGCACTGGACAAAAAATCGGGAAATATATTTTCTCATCTGATTCCTCTTTCCTGAGCCTTATTTTTGATAGCGGCTCACCGCTCGGTTATGTTCCTCCAGATTGCTGGAAAATTTTGAGCTGCCATCGCCGCGTGCGACGAAATACAGGGCATCGGTTTGGGCGGGATGCACGGCGGCATTGAGCGCATCCCGGCTCGGCAGGGCAATCGGCGTGGGCGGCAAGCCGCCACGAGTGTAGGTGTTATAGGGGGTATCGGTGGTCAGATCGTGGCGGCGCAGATTGCCATCGAAGGCGCTACCCAGCCCGTAGATCACCGCCGGGTCGGTTTGCAGCATCATCTGGATGCGCAGGCGATTGATGAACACCCCGGCAATCATGGCGCGGTCAGCCGGCGTGCCGGTTTCCTTCTCCACAAGGGAGGCGAGAATCAGCGCCTGATAGGGCGTTGCCAGCGGCAATCCAGCGGCGCGGGACGACCAGGCTTCATTCAGATGCTGCTGCATCGTCCGATAGGCCAGTTTCAAGAATTCAATATCGCTGCTGCCTGCGCCGACAAAATAGGTATCGGGGAAAAACAGCCCTTCCGGGTGGGCTTCAGGCGCACCGATACGCTGCAAAATCTCGCTGTCGGACAAGGTTAGCGTGTCGTGTTTAAGGTTGCCCGTTGCGTTTAGCGCGCCGCGCAACTGGTGGAAATTCCAGCCTTCGATCACCTTAATCTGGCTCTTGCTCACGTCTCCTCGGGTGAGGATGTCGAGCAGTTCCCAGGGGGACACGGCCTGATCCAACTGATAGACTCCCGCCTTGATTTTCCCCGCTCGCCCCATCAGACGCGCAAACAACACAAACAGGCGCGGATTTTCCAGCAAACCCTGCTGCTCAAACTGACGCGCAGCGCTGGTCAGGCTGCTGCCCTGATTCAGGGTAAATTCGACGGGCACGCTGGAGACAGGCAATGGGCTAAGGGCGTAATAAACCGAACCTATCGCCGATAAAGCAATAAATATCATTGTAATCATAAACTTACGCATCAACTTGCCCCCCCAAGCGCAGCACGCAGCCGCAGGGCGACTTTGAAATCTGTCCAGCGCCGCTGTTCCAAGCGAGCCACGGGCCATAATCCAAACACGCTGTTGCTTAAAAATACCTCATCGGCAGCAAGCAGTTCATCGAGGCCTACTTCGCGCACCTCGACCACCATGCCGATGCGCAACGCATAGTCCATGATGCGATCACGCTGCACGCCCGCCACGCCACACAGATTCAATGCGGGAGTAATCAGACGGCCACGGCTTACCAGAAACACATTGCTGCGCGTGCCTTCAATGACATTGCCCAGGCTATCCAGCAACAGTCCCTCATCCGCCGCAGCACATTCCGCCGCCGCCAGTACGTTTTCCAGACGATTGAGATGCTTGATGCCCGCCAGACGCGGTTGATGCCCCAGTCGCAACTGGCAAAGTTGCAGGGTAGCGCCCTGCAAAATCCGGCTTGCGGGATAGTCCGGCAACGGCAAAACGTCCCAGACAGGGGTCGGTGTTGAATCAAGGGAAGGCGCGTAGCCGCGTTGGGCTAAACCGCGCGTGACGATAATCTTGTAAACCGCATCGGGATGTTCTGCCAGTAAACCGGCCAATTCGGCAGACAGACAGGCAAAATCCGGGCACGTTATGCCCAGCGCCG
>PEUR01000198.1 GCA_002780675.1 Gallionellales bacterium CG03_land_8_20_14_0_80_55_15
ACTATCTTGGCGGAGAAGGAGGGATTCGAACCCTCGATACAAGTTTAAGCTCGTATGCGCCCTTAGCAGGGGCGTGCCTTCGACCTCTCGGCCACCTCTCCGAAGAGGTGCGCATCATAAAGAGAACCCCTCTAGCTGTCAAACTATTTATGATTATTTATGCATCTTCCTGATCCAGATCGAACGCCTTGTGCAATACGCGCACGGCGAGTTCCAGATATTTCTCGTCTATTACCACGGAAATCTTTATTTCCGAGGTGGAAATCATTTGAATATTGATACCCTCTTCCGACAGCGTACGGAACATCTTGCTGGCGATGCCTACATGAGAGCGCATACCCACACCCACCACAGAGACTTTCGCGGCTTTGCTGTCGCCGACCACTTCACGCGCGCCAATATGCGGCGCAACCTGCTTGTTGAGGATATCCATCGTCTTGGTGAATTCATTACGATGCACAGTGAAGGAGAAATCTGTCGTACCGTCCACACCAACGTTCTGGATAATCATGTCCACATCTATATTGGCATCCGAGACTGGCCCCAATATTTGATAAGCGATGCCCGGCTTGTCCGGCACACCCAGTACATTAACTCTTGCTTCATCGCGGTTGAATGCGATCCCTGAAATAATGGCTTGTTCCATTTTGTCTTTATCCTCAAAAGTAATCAGCGTGCCTTCGCCCTCTTCTTCAAAACTGGACAGCACGCGCAGCTTGACCTTGTATTTTCCGGCGAACTCCACAGAACGAATTTGCAGAACCTTGGATCCCAGGCTGGCCATTTCCAGCATTTCCTCAAAGGTAATGCTCTTCAAACGACGCGCCTCGGGAACCATGCGCGGATCGGTCGTATAAACGCCGTCCACATCGGTATAAATCTGGCATTCGTCCGCACCTAGCGCCGCAGCAATTGCCACACCCGTGGTATCAGAACCGCCGCGTCCCAACGTGGTGATATTGCCGTCTTTATCCGCGCCCTGAAAGCCCGCCACCACGACCACATAGTCATTGACCAGATCGGCACGAATATTATGTTCATCTATACTGAGAATGCGCGCCTTGGTATGCGCGTCATCGGTCAATATCCTGACCTGAGCACCGGTATAACTCTTGGCTTTCAGTCCCAATTCCTTGAGCGCCATCGTCAACAAACCGATAGTGACCTGTTCGCCTGTAGAAACAATCACGTCCAGTTCTCGCGGATCAGGCTCAGCCTGAATTTCTTTTGCCAACCCAATCAGACGGTTGGTTTCACCGCTCATTGCCGATAGCACCACCACGATTTGATGGCCTTTTTCCTTGAACCTGGCCACCCGTCGCGCCACATTTTTAATGCGTTCCGTGCTGCCAACCGATGTACCACCATACTTTTGTACTATTAGAGCCACGATTTATCTATCCAACTTAAAGTTAAGGGCAGAATTCTAGCGCACCTGATTAAAAAAAACGAGAAAGATCGGCACCTCGAGCCACTCCCTGATTTACAAACAATTCGAGTGTTAAACTGCGCCCACTCAAAACATCAAGACACGCATCTCATGACGCAAATCTCGCTACGCGCTATTCCCGCAAACGCAATACAACAATTGCTGGATAATGGCTATCCACCCGCCTTGGCAAGAATATTTGCGGCGCGTGGAATAACCGACACACAACAACTGGAAACGTCTTTTGACCACCTGCTATCCTTCGACAAGCTGAAGAATGCGCGAGAAATGGCCTGTCTGCTAGCCGACGCGATTGCAGCTCAAAAAAAACTACTGGTCATCGCCGACTATGATTGCGATGGTGCAACGGCTTGTGCCGTTGCCGTGCGAGGTCTGCGCGCTTTTGGCGCGCAAGTCGAGTTCATCGTGCCGAACCGGTTTGCCTATGGCTACGGTTTGACCCCCGAGATTGTGCATCTCGCCAAACGGTCTAACCCCGATATTTTGGTCACGGTAGATAACGGCATCGCCAGTCTGGAGGGCGTAGCGGAAGCCAATCGGCTGGGGATGCAAGTGCTGGTTACCGACCACCACCTGCCCGGCGATTCACTTCCCGACGCAGCCTGCATCGTCAATCCCAATCAGCCCGACTGTCCCTTCCCCAGCAAGCATCTGGCGGGCGTGGGGGTGATGTTCTACGTGCTGCTGGCGCTGCGCGCCGAATTGCGCAGCCGTGGTCAGATGCCCGAAGCACTGGGACGCAAACTGCTTGAATTGCTGGATTTGGTCGCACTTGGCACGGTCGCCGACGTAGTCAAACTGGATCAGAATAACCGCATCCTGGTACAACAAGGCTTGCAACGCATCCGCGCGGGACGCGCCTGCTCCGGCATCAACGCACTGTTGCAAGTAGCCAAAAAAACTCCCGCCAAAGCCACCAGCATGGACATGGGGTTCGCCGTCGGGCCGCGCTTGAATGCAGCCGGACGAATAGACGATATGTCATTAGGAATCAATAACTTAATCACAGATGATGCAGCGATTGCGCTGAACATTTCCACCCAATTGGACGCGCTTAATCACGAACGCCGCAGCATCGAAACGGACATGCAGGACACCGCGCTGGCGGTGCTCGAATCCATCAATCCGCAAGACGGCTTTAGTCTCACCTTGTTCGACCCAGGCTGGCATCAGGGCGTAATCGGCATCCTCGCATCGAGGCTTAAAGACAAATTTCATCGCCCGGTGATCGCCTTCGCCCCCTCCAACAACGGAGAAATCAAGGGTTCGGGGCGTTCCATTCCAGGGCTGCACCTGCGCGACGCGCTGGATCTGGTCAGCAAACGTCAGCCCGCACTGATTAAAAAATTCGGCGGACATGCTGCGGCGGCGGGCTTGAGCCTGAACGAAGCGGATTTTGCTAAATTTGTCGTCGCCTTCGAGCAAGTCGCCAGCGAACTGATTTCCGCAGACGATTTGCAGCAACGCATCGAAACCGATGGCGCACTGGAACAAGGCGGCATGACCCTTGAGATGGCGCACTTGCTGGATGAACAGGTTTGGGGGCAGGGCTTCCCTGCCCCGCAATTCGATAATGATTTTGTCGTGGAAAATCAACGTGTAGTTGGCGAAAAACATCTCAAATTGCGTCTATCCATACATGGCGCGCCCGTGGAAGCGATACTATTCGGTCATAACGAACCGCTGCCCGGACGGATCCATGCCGTGTATAGCTTGAGCGTCAACGAATACCAGGGCGCGCAGAGCCTGCAACTCATTATTCGACATTGGGAGTAAAAACAGCGATAAGGGACACCTATCCCGTATTTGCTTACCCCTTGAACCTTGGACATTACCCCTTGCACCTTGAACCTGATTAAAGAGGAAACGCAATGGAATTAAGCATCTTACAAAGCAATGGCATAGAAGCCTTGCCGCAATTTCTCACCAGCCTTGCCATCGGTTTGCTGATAGGGCTTGAGCGTGAACGCAACCCGTCGGCCAAAGCGGGATTGCGCACTTTTGCGCTGGTCGCCGTGTTTGGCACGCTGTCCGCCCTGCTCTCCACGAAACTCGGCACCCCTTGGCTGTTAATCGGCGGACTGCTTGGCGTAGCAGGAATGATTGTTGCGGCCTATTTCAACACCCCCAATCAGGAAAACGATCCCGGCACAACCACCGTCATCGCCCTGCTGCTCAGTTATGGCCTGGGCGCGATAATCTGGTTAGGACTCGCCAAACTCGCCGTGATGCTGGCGATAGGCATTACTGCCCTGCTCTATTTAAAACCCGAATTGCGCGGATTTAGCCAAAAACTGACGCGCCACGACCTGTTGGCGGTACTGCAATTTTCCGTGCTGACTTTCATCATCTTGCCCATCCTCCCCGACCAGAGTTACGGCCCTTACGGTGCGGTCAACCCGCACCAAGCCTGGTTAATGGTGGTTTTGATTTCCGGCATCAGCCTCGCCGGCTATGCCGCGCTGCACGCGGTGGGTACGCGTTATGGCGCGCCGTTGCTGGGGTTCTTCGGCGGGCTGGCTTCCAGCACCGCCACCACGATGATTTATGCGAAACACGGCAAAAACACTCCGCTCATGTTGAATCTCGCCGCCTCGGTGATCGTCATCGCCAGCATCGTCGTCATCGTGCGCCTGATGGCGGTCAGCGCGGTATTGGCTTATGGCACGCTGCCCGGCCTGTTCCCCGTACTGTCCGGCGGATTGATACTCGGTTTGATGGTCGTGCTGTACAACCGGCGCAAAATGCGGGACACCACCGATTTGCAGATTCCCGCCACTTCAAACCCCGCCGAATTACATTCCGCCTTGAGCTTTGGCTTGCTGTACGTCGTCGTGTTGCTGGTGACCGCATGGATGAAAGATATTGCGGGCAGCCAGGGTTTATACATGGTTGCGCTGCTGTCCGGGCTGACCGATGTAGATGCCATTACCCTGTCCAGCCTGCGCCTGTTCAAACTCGGTCAACTAACTGAGTACCAGACCGTCACTGCAATCGCTCTCGCCTTTGTCGCTAACCTCGCCTTCAAATTCGGCATGGTGTATTTCATCGGCGGGCGCGAACTGGCCAAACGCATAGTCGGCGGCTTTGCCGCCATCGCCTGCGGCATTTTGCTGGGCTGGTTTGCGCTATAATCGCGCCCGTTTCAGCGTGCAATCAAACACCCCGCCTAGCTCAGGAAAAAATCATGGAAGTCGAACAAATCAATTCAATCAACAATCAACTGCAAGACCTGGCACTGCGCAGCGCCGAATTACGGAGGTATCTTTGACTACGATACCAAGCAGGAACGCCTGACCGAAGTCAGCGAACTCGCCGAAGACCCCACCATCTGGAACGATGCCAAGCGCGCGCAGGAACTGGGGCGCGAACGCAAGATGCTGGAAAATGTGGTACTGGGTCTTTCCAAAATTCAGCAAGACCTGAATGACGCGACAGAACTGTTTGAAATGGCGCAGGCGGAGGGGGATGACGAGACACTGAACAGCACGGCTACCGACATTCAGGACATCGAGCAGCGCGTCGCCAAACTGGAATTCATGCGCATGTTCTCCCACCCGATGGACCCGAACAACTGTTTCATAGACATTCAGTCGGGTTCCGGCGGCACCGAGGCGCAGGACTGGGCTTCCATGCTGCTGCGCATGTATCTGCGCTACTGCGAGCGCAAGGGGTTTCAGGTGGAAATTCTGGAGCAATCCGACGGCGAAGTCGCGGGCATCAAGGGCGCATCGCTCAAGGTCAGCGGCGAATATGCCTATGGCCTGCTGCGCACGGAAACCGGCGTACACAGGCTGGTGCGAAAATCACCGTTCGATTCTGGCAACCGCCGCCACACCTCGTTTTCCAGCGTGTTCGTCTATCCCGAAGTGGACGATTCCATCGAAGTGGAAATCAACCCAGCCGACCTGCGCGTAGATACCTATCGCGCATCCGGTGCGGGCGGGCAGCACATCAACAAAACCGATTCGGCGGTGCGTATTACCCACATTCCGACCAACATCGTGGTGCAATGCCAGAGCGACCGCTCGCAGCACCGCAACCGCGCCGAAGCGATGGCGATGCTGAAATCACGGCTGTATGAAGAGGAGTTGCGCAAACGCAACGAAGAAAAACAGATGCTGGAAGACGGCAAATCCGACATCGGCTGGGGGCATCAGATTCGTTCCTATGTGCTGGATCAGTCGCGCATCAAGGACCTGCGCACCAATTATGAAGTGGGCAACACCCAAGGGATGCTGGACGGCGACCTGGACGAATTCATCTCGGCCAGTTTGAAGCAAGGAGTATAAAACCAGGCGACTTATTCGCTGTATTACGCCCTGTGGCAAGGGGTATTTCCCGTCAGGGGGCGTATGCCGTACCCCCCCGGGAATCCAGCCTGGTCAAAGGATAACTTGCGCTTCTACTCTATTCTTCCCAGCACCTTCATATAAACTTCGCGATAGGCACGGGCACTGGTTTCCCAGCTAAAGTCCTTGGTCATGCAATTTTTACGCAGCACTTTCCATTTCTTCTGGTCATGGTATAGCTCAACAGCGCGTTGGATGGTGTCGAACAAATCGTCTGCCGTCATGCCTTTCAGCACGAAACCACTGGCTGTGCCTGCCTTGAGTGT
This sequence comes from Gallionellales bacterium CG03_land_8_20_14_0_80_55_15, assembly GCA_002780675.1. GTDB lineage: Bacteria > Pseudomonadota > Gammaproteobacteria > Burkholderiales > Gallionellaceae > Gallionella. The sequence goes on from PEUR01000198.1 coordinate 6,069, forward strand.
TTGCGGGGTGCAATCCACCACGGAATCCGCCAGACCGCCGGTGTTATTGACAATCGGCGGTGTACCGTAGCGCTGGCTATAAAACTGGTTCAGGCCGCAAGGCTCAAAGCGCGACGGCATGATAA
>PEUR01000196.1:0-5341 GCA_002780675.1 Gallionellales bacterium CG03_land_8_20_14_0_80_55_15
ACCCCACCCGCGCTTTGCCAGTGGTTCATCAACAGGTTTTTCAGCGCGGCGCTGTCCCATTGCAGCGCCGCACCAAACCCCTGTTGCAGCAAAGGCAGAAAACGCACCCGCCCGGCTTCAATCCATTCCGGCAGGCGCGCGACCAACAGGCTGCTTTCCTTCTCCAGCAAGGGCAACATAATCAACAACAGTCCGGCAAAAAGGAGCAGCAAGGCCAGCATCACCACGACCACCGCCAGGGCGCGCGGCAGCTTCAACGCGCACAGGCGCGACACCAGCGGATTGCAGATATAGGCGAGTATGCCTGCCGCCACGAACGGCGTGAGAATGGGCGCAAGCAGGTAAAACACCAGTCCGGCAACCGCTATCAGCAGCGACCATTGCAAGGCAACAAAGCGGGAAGAAGTCATTTAAGGTAAAATTCGCGGCAAAATTGCCCAGCACTTTATCCTGAAGAAAGCGAGAACTCAACTTGAACACCCAAAATACCCCCGCAACTGCCGCGCAAAGCGCAGGACTTTCTTACCGCGATGCCGGTGTGGACATCGTTGCGGGCGACCAGTTGGTCGAAAACATCAAGCCGTTTGCCAAGAGAACCCTGCGCCCCGAAGTGCTGTCCGGCATTGGCGGCTTCGGCGGTTTGGTGGAAATCTCCAAAAAATACAGGGAACCCGTGCTGGTCTCCGGCACCGATGGCGTCGGCACCAAGCTCAAGCTGGCCTTTGAACTCGACATCCACGATACCGTCGGCATTGATCTGGTCGGCATGAGCGTCAACGACATTCTGGTGCAAGGCGCTGAACCCTTGTTTTTCCTCGATTATTTTGCCTGCGGCAAGCTCGATGTGGCCGCCGCCACCGAAGTGATCAAGGGTATCGCCGCTGGCTGCGAACAAGCCGGTTGCGCGCTGATCGGCGGCGAAACCGCCGAAATGCCCGGCATGTATCCGGTCGGCGAATACGACCTGGCGGGTTTCGCCGTCGGCGTAGTGGAAAAAGCCCACATCATCACCGGTGCCGACATCGCGCCCGGCGACGTGGTGCTGGGGCTGGCTTCCAACGGCGCACACTCCAACGGCTACTCGCTGGTGCGCAAAATTCTCGAACGCAGCCAGCCTGACCTGGCTGCAAAATTCGACGGCGAACGCAGCCTGAGTGAAGTCATCATGGCACCCACCCGCATCTATGTGAAACCGCTCTTGGCGCTGATGCAAAGCCTCACCATCAAGGGCATGGCGCACATCACCGGCGGCGGCATCACCGAAAATGTGCCGCGTGTGCTGCCGGAAAACGTGGTTGCCGACATCGCCAGCACATCATGGGAATTACCTAAATTATTCAAATGGTTACAAAAAGAAGGCGGCGTGGCGCAACAGGAGATGTACCGCACCTTCAACTGCGGCATCGGCATGGTGGTGATCGTCGCAGCAAGCGATGCTGATGCGGCCATCAGCCAGTTGCAAGCAGCGGGCGAAACCGTCAGCAAAATCGGCGTGATCCGTGCGAGAAATGGCGACGAACACCAGACGCAGGTGAAATAATTTGGAGTACACAGACTCGTCTGTGCAAGGCAGCGATACATCGCTGCACTCCCGGCTGCGTCATGTCGCCGCACTCCACATCAGGCATTGATCACCATGAAAACCATCGTCATCCTTATCTCTGGGCACGGCAGCAATATGCAAGCCCTGCTGACAGCCAAACACGACTATTGCATCGCCGCCGTCATCAGCAACAAAGCGGATGCAGGCGGGCTGGCTTTTGCGCAGGCGCACGGCATTCCCACCGCTGTCGTCGCACACCGCGACCACCCCGACCGCGAAAGTTTCGATGCCGCGCTCACTGAAGTGATAGAGGGCTACCAGCCAGATTTTGTCATCCTTGCCGGCTTTATGCGCATCCTCACCATGCCGTTCGTCAAGCATTACCAGGGCAGGTTGATCAACATCCATCCCTCGCTGCTGCCGTCTTACAAGGGCTTGCATACCCATGCGAGCGCGCTGCACGACGGCGTGAAGATACATGGCTGCACCGTGCATTTCGTCACTGCCGATCTCGACCACGGTCCCATTATCATTCAGGCTGCCGTGCCAGTGCTGCAAGACGATACCGAAGAAACGCTGGGCGCACGGGTGTTGCATGAAGAACATCGTATTTTCCCGCAGGCGGTGCGCTGGTTATGTGCGGGTCAGGTCGAACTCAATGAATTTGGCAAGGTCGTAAACCACCGCCACAAGCAACCCGGTTTCGCGCTGATTTCACCCAGTCTGGAATGAATATGAAGGGGCTGACGATCATTATTACCTGGCTGGTGCTGTGTGTGCCGGCTTTAGCCGCGCCCCCCGCCAGCGTCAACGCCAATTATGAAGTGTTCAGCAATGGCATGAAAATCGGCCAGGTGGATGAAGTTTATAGCCGCGACAAAGATCACTACACTCTGACCAGCACCACCACACCGCTCGGTCTATTGGCAATCTTCAAGCCAGAAAAGGTTTTCGCCAGCAGCAATGGGCTGATCACGCAACAGGGGTTGCGACCCGTGCATTACGCGTATCAGCGCGAGGGGGATGCTGGCAAATCAGTCAGCGCAGAACTGGATTGGGCTACACGGCAACTCACCCTGACGACTTCAACCCAGCGCGCCCAACTGCCCTTACCTGACGGCACGCAAGACCGCCTGAGCGCAATGTACCAATTCATGTTCCTGAATCTTGAAAACGTCACTTCGCTGGACTTCGCCATGACCAATGGCAGCAAGCTGGACAACTACCATTACGCGATCGGTGATACACAGAAGCTCAATACGCCAGCCGGACCATTCGACTGCCGGTATCTCGACAGCCAGGCCAAACCCGGCGAACACCGCACCGAACTCTGGCTCGCCACCCGACACCACAACCTGCCTTGCAGGATGATTGTCACCGACCCTAGGGGCGAACAGCTCACCCAAGTGCTGAGCAGCCTGAAAATCGTACCGTGACGCGCGCGCGGGAAGTAACAGACTCTCCCTCCTCTCCTCGCGCGCTCAGGCAAGCGAAAGCCCGGGCAACAGTCTCGCTACGCGCGCGCCTGCTTAATCATCCTACTGGCAGAATTGCCCTGGCCATTGCCCTATCGCTACTGGCTCACGCCGTGCTGGTGTTCGGCCCCAACCTGATCAAACTCGCCCCCCTGGAAACCCCGTTGCCGCCGCTGATGGCCAAACTGGAACCGCTTCCCGCCATCAAACCCGTCGCCAAACCCGTCGCCAAACCCGTCGCCAAGCCACACAAGGCAAAAAAGCCCAAACCACACCCAGTGCCCAAGCCCGCCCTCCCTCCAGAACCCAACCTCCCCGCCGAACCCGCCGCCTCCGTTACAGAAAGCGCGCTGCCCGTTGCTGAGACACCCACGCCCGTTGCAGAAAAACCCGCAGAACCCGTACCCGTCGCAGCGCCTGCTCACCCCTTGCCCAAACACGCGCAGCTGACTTTTCTCGCCTACAAGGGCACGCGTTTCCAGATCGGCGAGGCGCGGCATCATCTGGAAATCGGCGACGACCACAGCTACACCTTGCAGGTGGGTATCAACACCACGGGTCTTGCCAGCCTGTTCAAGACGTTCGAGATGAACCAGCAAAGCAGGGGTACGGTGGGCGCACAGGGGCTGCAACCCGACGAATTCAGCGAAAACCGTCTTACCGCCAAAGGCAAACAGGAATTAACCGCGCACTTTGACTGGACAAACAAACAACTGGAATTCTCGTCAGGCAACCACACGCCCCTGCCCGAACAGACGCAGGACATGCTGAGTTTTCTCTACCAATTTTCACAAATGCCGCTGGATCAGGCTACGCTGGACATGCACGTCAGCAATGGCCGAAAGCTGGAAAGCTACCAATTTGAAACTGGCGCAGCAGAAGACATTCAAACCCGCCTCGGCAAGCTGCACGTCCTGCCGCTACGCAAAATTCACGCCCCCGGCGAAGAAGGGCTGGAAATCTGGCTGGGGCTGGAATACCGCCTGCTGCCCGTCAAAGTGCGGCAAATAGACCGCAACGGCGAGATTGCCGGGGAGCTGGTGATTTCCGAGATACGAGTATCGGAGGATTGAGGTGCGGGCAACAAAAAAAGTATTACCGTTTTAGCCACAAGCCGATTTTGCGCCCCCTGTTACAATCCGATCCGGCTGAAATAGGCGATTTATCGCCTTTTGTTTCGTGGCAAGACCCCTGCGGTCTTGCGGCATTGCGAACGCATTCCTCATTACCCTGCCCCCTATTCCTGTTAAACTGCGCGCCTGAATTTTAAGTCGCTTATCTCATCATGCTTATCACCGAATACCGTTTGGAACTGGTCACCCTCGCGCTGCGTACCATTTTGCCGCTGGAACATCCCGCCGACACCACGCTGCGCTATTTCTTCAAAAACGAACGGCTGGGTTCAAACGAACGCGCCTTGGTCGCCGAGACCGTGTTTGGCGTATTGCGCCACCGCTTGTTGCTGGAACACGCCTGTGTCGAAAAGGCCACGCCGCGCCGCATGGCGCTCGCCCATATGGTCAGATATGGCGGCTATAACTTGCGCGAAATCGAACCAGTTTTGAAACGCGAAGAAAAAGAATGGCTGGCGACCGTCAAAGGGGTCAAGGCCGAAAATTTGCCGCTGTCGGTGCAAGCCGAATTGCCTGAATGGCTGGTAGAAAAAATGCGCGTCTCCTACTCTGACGAGGAAATCCTGACACTGGGTCGCGCCATGCAGCAAGGCGCGCCATTGGATATACGCGTCAACACCCTGCTGGCGAAACGCGACGAAGTGCTGCTACAACTACACGCGCAAAATATAGATGCGACCCCCACCCCCTATTCCCCCGTCGGCATCCGCCTCAAAGAGAAGATTCCGCTCAACAAGGACGCGTTGTTCACCGAAGGCAAGGTCGAGGTGCAAGACGAGGGCAGCCAGCTACTGGGTTTTTTGTTAGCGCCAAAACGCAACGATATGGTGGTGGATTTCTGCGCGGGCGCGGGCGGCAAGACACTGATGCTCTCCGCCCTGATGAATTCGCAAGGCCGCTTGTACGCGATGGACGTTTCCGAAAAACGCCTGACCAATCTCAAACCGCGCCTGAAACGTTCCGGTGCTTCCAACATCCAGCCGATGCTGATCGCCCACGAAAACGACCTCAAGGTAAAACGTCTGGCGGGGAAAATAGACCGCGTGCTGGTAGATGCGCCGTGCAGCGGCCTGGGCACACTGCGCCGCAACCCCGACCTGAAATTCCGCCAATCGGCACAAAGCATCGCAGAATTGAATCAGAAACAAGCCGCCATTTTGGCCTCGGCCAGCCGTTTGCTGAAAAAGGGC
>PEUR01000196.1:5370-6156 GCA_002780675.1 Gallionellales bacterium CG03_land_8_20_14_0_80_55_15
CCTGCCGGAAGAAAACCAGCACATCGTGCAAGCCTTTTTGGTCGCGCATCCCGATTTCAAACTGCTGCCAGCCGGCGAAGTATTGCAACAACAGAAGATTCCGCTGGAAATGGGTGACTATCTGGAGCTGCGCCCCAACCTGCATGCCACCGACGGCTTCTTTGCCGCAGTACTGGAACGCGTTTAAGCCTCGCGTTTTAACCGTACCCCAACGCAAAAGCCCCTGACTTCAGGGGCTTTTTGTTTACCTATCTACACTTGGTATATCTCAGAAGGGAATATCGTCGTCAAAGTTATCGAAGTTACTTTTAGCGGGTGCGGATGCCGGTCTGGCGGCAGGTGCAGCAGCTCGCGCTGGAGCGGCCTGCTTATCTTCCACCTCAAAACTACCCGCACCCGAAGGCTTGCCTCCCAACATCTTCATTTCGTTGGCCACAATCTTGGTTGTGTAGCGATCCTTACCTTCCTTGTCCGTCCACTTTTCTGTCGTAATCCTGCCCTCAACATAAATTAGCGAACCTTTTCTCAAATATTCTCCAGCGATTTCAGCCAGTCGCTTGTAAAAAACAATGTTGTGCCACTCCGTTTTTTCCTGCTTTACACCATTCTTGTCCTTCCAGGTCTCGGATGTCGCCAAGGTAATATTGGCAACAGCTTCACCGCTAGGCATATATCTCACCTCGGGGTCTTTACCGAGGTGTCCTACCAAAATCGCTTTATTTACTGACATACATCGCTCCTTTTATCATGTGATCTCTGCACCGTTTACTGTCCAGGATCAGGTTT
>PEUR01000065.1:0-5510 GCA_002780675.1 Gallionellales bacterium CG03_land_8_20_14_0_80_55_15
TTGCGTATGCAGCCCGCCACGCTGGAGCGCATCCGTGCGGGCAAAATTGCCAAGGGCGATGTGCTCACCGTGGCGGATGTGGGGGCGGTGATGGCGGCCAAGCACACGCCAGACATTATTCCCATGTGCCACCCCATCATGCTGACGGGGGTGGACATCGCTTTTAGCGAAATCCTGGAAGCAGATAACACAGGGTGTGTTGCGATTAAAGTGATTGCCACGGCAACGTGTTCCGGCCAGACGGGGGTGGAAATGGAAGCACTGACTGCTGCTAATGTGGCCTTGCTGACCATCTACGACATGTGCAAGGCGATAGACCGGGGGATGAAGATTGAATGTGTGCAACTGGAAGAAAAACGCGGCGGCAAGAGCGGCGTGTGGAAGCGGGGAGAGGCGAGATGATTAAGGTTTTGTTCTTTGGTCCCATCGCTGCGGCCAGCGGCGCGCGCGAATTGTCCATAGCGCATAGCCCGGGCATGACGCTAGGCCACCTCAAGAACATGCTGGCAGCAGCGCATCCCGAAGCGATGCGTCTGGCTGTCATGCTGGCAGTGAATGGCGAACATGCGCGAGATCTTGCCATGCCGCTGTCGGACAACAGCGAAGTGGCCTTTATGGCTAAATTTTCGGGAGGATGAGCATGCAAGCATCGGTTCGCATTCAAACTGAAGATTTCTCCCAGGATGAGGAAATCGCTGCCTTGAAAGGTAGCTCGAAACGCATGGGCGGCATCGGCACGTTTCTGGGATGCGCGCGCGATTTCTCGGAAGGGCGCGAGGTTGAACAGATCAGCTTCGATGCCTATGGCAGCATGGCCTTGTCGGAGATGCAAAAACTGCGCAGCGATGCGATAGCGAAATTTGACCTCTTGGATGCGCGCATCGTGCATCGCATCGGCACGGTAAGGGGGGGCGATAACATCGTCCTCATCGCGGCAGGCGCAGAACATCGCGTGGCGGCGCTGGAAGCCTGTCGCTGGATGATAGACGAGCTGAAACAGCGTGTACCCATCTGGAAAAAAGAGACAACCCCGCTCGGTGATGACTGGGTCACCCCGCATCCATAATTTCTTTTCAAAAAGCAGCGTTGCACGCTTTTCAATTGCTGGGCAATGACAGCTCCGGCGGGTAAAATGTGCGCCTCACCCACCTACTCTTTGCTTCTGTTTCAGATGGGAGTCTGACAGGAATTCTCGCCATGATTGCTACATTGGATACTATTTTTACCCGACACCGGGAACAAGCCGGTGCGCTGTTGCCCATACTGCATGACATTCAGGATGCGTTGGGCTATGTGCCGGAAGAGGCCGTGCCGCTGATTGCCGGACAGCTCAACTTGTCGCGCGCAGAAGTGCATGGCGTGATTAGCTATTACCCCCATTTTCGTCAAACGCGAGAGGCCGGGCATGTCGTTCATCTGTGCTGCGCAGAGGCTTGTCAGGCCAATGGCAGCGAGGCACTCGCGGCACATGCGGCAGCCACCTTGCAGGGTGCGAAGGTCACCGTGAAGCCGGTTTATTGTCTGGGGCTATGCGCCAGTGGACCTGCCATGCAGATAGACGAAACCCGACTGGTTGCGCGTGTGACAACAGAAAAATTCGATGCTTTGATGAATGAGTTGGGAGCGCGCGCATGAGTATCACACTGTACGTTCCGGGCGATGCGGCGGCACGAGCGCTGGGGGCGGATGAAGTGGCTGCCGCCATTGAGAAACGGGCGCAAGAATTCGGCATCAAAGTCCATGTGGTGCGCAATGGTTCACGCGGCCTGTTCTGGCTGGAACCTCTGGTTGAAGTACTCACCTCTCGTGGGCGTGTGGCTTATGGCTCGGTTCAGGCCGCCGATGTGGGCAGTTTGTTTGCGGCTAATTTTCTCGAGGGGGGCGAGCACCCGCTGCGCCTCGGCAATATCGAAGCCCATCCCTATTTGTCCCGTCAGCAGCGCGTCACGCTGCGCCGTGTGGGCGTAATAGATCCGCGTTCACTGAGCGATTACCTGGCGCAGGGGGGTGGTCTGGGGCTGGCTCAGGCGCGACAACTTTCGCCTGCGGCTATCGTGCAGGCCGTGACCGATTCCGGTCTGCGCGGTCGCGGCGGCGCGGCCTTTCCGACCGGCATCAAGTGGCGAACGGTGCTGGATACCGGGGCTGACGAGAAATACATTGTGTGCAACGCCGACGAGGGCGACTCCGGTACCTACTCCGACCGGCTGTTGATGGAAGGCGATCCTTACTGTTTGCTCGAAGGTATGGCGATTGCCGGACTCGCGGTCGGTGCCAAGCGCGGCTATCTTTATGTGCGCTCCGAATATCCTGATGCGATCGCCCTGCTCAATGCCGCGCTGGACAATGCGGGCGACTGGCTGGGCGATTTTCAAATCGAGGTGCGCCGCGCCGCTGGCGCTTATGTGTGCGGCGAAGAAACCGCGCTGCTGGAAAGCATCGAAGGTCGTCGCGGCATCGTGCGCAGCAAGCCACCGCTGCCCGCGATAGCGGGGCTGTTCGGCAAGCCTACGGTGATCAACAACGTCATTACTTTTGCCAGCGTGCCGGACATTCTTGCCCGAGGGGCGGCTTTTTACCGCGATTTAGGGGTGGGGCGTTCTCGCGGTACGCTTCCGTTTCAACTGGCGGGCAATCTCAAATTCGGCGGGCTGGTCGAAGTCCCGTTTGGCAGCACGCTGCGCGAGCTGCTGTACGACTACGGCGGGGGGTCGCGTAGCGGTCGTCCACTGCGCGCGGTACAGGTGGGCGGGCCGTTGGGCGCGTATCTGCCCGAGTCGCAATTTGACACGGTACTCGATTACGAGGCCTTCGCCGCCATCGGCGCGGTGCTGGGTCACGGCGGCATCGTGGCCTTCGACGACACGGTGGATATGGCGAAACAGGCGCGCTATGCGATGCAGTTTTGCGCTCACGAATCCTGCGGTAAATGCACGCCCTGCCGCATCGGTTCGACGCGCGGGGTGGAAGTGATAGACCGCATCCGCGCCGGACAACGCGAACAGATTCCCTTGCTGCGCGAACTATGTGACACCCTGACTGATGGCTCGCTGTGCGCGATGGGCGGCATGACCCCCTATCCGGTACTGTCGGCGCTGAATCATTTTGCTGAGGATTTTGAATGAAAGAGCTCGATTACGGCACGCCCGCCATCCCCTCCGACCGCACCGTCACCCTGAACATAGACGGCATCGCGGTCAGCGTTCCCGCCGGCACATCGGTGATGCGCGCCGCCGTCAAGGCAGGGGCGATGATCCCCAAACTGTGCGCCACCGATAGTCTCGCCCCTTTTGGCTCATGCCGTTTGTGTCTGGTCGAGATTGAAGGGCGGCGCGGCTATCCTTCTTCCTGTACCACCCCTGTTGAAGCGGGAATGCAGGTGCGCACCCAGACGGCGAAATTGGCCAGCTTGCGCCGCAACGTAATGGAGCTTTATATCTCCGACCATCCCCTCGATTGCCTGACTTGTGCGGCCAACGGGAACTGTGAGCTGCAAACGGTGGCAGGACAGGTGGGCTTGCGCGAAGTGCGCTACGGCATGGCGGGAGCGAACCATTTCACCGAGGCCAAAAAGGACGAGTCCAATCCCTACTTCACTTACGATCCGGCCAAGTGCATCGTGTGCAGCCGCTGCGTGCGTGCCTGTGAAGAACAGCAGGGGACGTTTGCGCTGACCCTCACCGGGCGCGGTTTCGACTCGCGCGTGACAGCGGGGCAAGGCGAGCGCTTTATGGATTCCGATTGCGTGTCCTGCGGCGCTTGCGTGAATGCCTGCCCGACCGCGACGCTGATCGAAAAGACCGTCATCGCCCAGGGTCAGGCCGAGCATGACGTGATCACCACTTGCGCCTACTGCGGCGTGGGCTGCGGCTTCAAGGCCGAGATGCAGGGCAGCACAGTGGTGCGCATGGTGCCGTGGAAAGAAGGGCGTGCCAACGAGGGACATTCCTGCGTCAAGGGGCGTTTCGCGTGGGGCTATGCGACCCATCCCGACCGCATCACCCAGCCCATGATACGCAGCAAGACCAGTGACCCCTGGCGTGTCGTGTCGTGGGATGAAGCCTTTGCCTATGCCGCCGGCGAGTTCCGCCGCGTACAGGAAAAATACGGCAGGAATTCGGTCGGGGCGCTGGTCTCCAGCCGCTGCACCAACGAAGAGGATTATCTGGTGCAGAAGCTGGTGCGCGCCGCCTTTGGGAACAACAACGTGGATAACTGCGCCCGCGTGTGCCATTCGCCGACTGGCTATGGCTTGGGGCAAACATTGGGTACATCGGCAGGAACGCAGACCTTCAAGTCCATCGAACACGCGGATGTGATTTTAATCATCGGCGCGAATCCCAGCGAAGGCCATCCGGTGGTGGCATCGCACCTCAAGCGCCGGGTGCGCCAAGGTGCGAAGCTCATCGTGATTGACCCGCGCGAGATTGACATGGTGAACGCACCGCACGCGCGCGCCACGCATCATCTGAAGCTGCGCCCCGGCACCAATGTTGCCATGCTCTCCGCGCTGGCCCACGTCATCGTCACCGAAGACCTGCTCGATGCGGCCTTTATCGCCGAACGCTGCGAGACGGGCGCTTTTGCCGACTGGCGCGAATTCGCCGCGCGCCCCGCCAATTCGCCCGAAGCGATGCAGGAAATCACCGGCGTGCCTGCCGCAGAGGTGCGCGCGGCGGCGCGACTGTATGCCACCGGCGGCAACGCGGCGATTTTCTACGGCCTCGGCGTGACCGAACATTCGCAAGGTTCGACGGCAGTCATCGCCATTGCCAATCTGGCGATGGCGACCGGCAACGTGGGGCGCGAAGGCGTGGGCGTGAACCCGCTGCGCGGGCAAAACAATGTGCAGGGTTCATGCGATATGGGCAGCTTTCCGCACGAATTGCCCGGCTATCGCCATGTCTCCGACGACGCGACGCGCGCGCTGTTCGAGCAGGCGTGGCAGGTCAACCTCCAGGCCGAGCCCGGCTTGCGCATTCCCAATATGTTTGAGGCTGCGTTGGACGGCTCTTTTATGGGGCTGTATTGCCAGGGCGAAGACCCGGCGCAATCCGACCCCAATACGCAACACGTTCAGGCGGCGCTGGCGGCGATGGAAATCGTGGTAGTGCAGGATTTATTCCTCAACGAGACGGCCAAATTCGCGCATGTCTTTCTGCCCGGCGCGTCCTTCCTCGAAAAAGAGGGAACGTTCACCAACGCCGAACGACGCATCTCGCGGGTACGCCGCGCCATGCCGCCACTGGCGGGCAAGGCCGACTGGGAAGTGACGCTAGGGTTGTCCGCCGCATTGGGCTACCCGATGAACTACGCGCACCCTTCCGAAATCATGGATGAAATCGCGCGACTCACCCCGACTTTTGCCGGGGTCAGCTACGCCAAACTGGAACAGATGGGCAGCCTGCAATGGCCTTGCAACGAGCGGGCACCGGAAGGCACGCCCCTGATGCACGTCAATGGCTTTGTGCGCGGCAAGGGGCGTTTCCTCGTCACGCAATATGTGCCGA
>PEUR01000065.1:5547-6119 GCA_002780675.1 Gallionellales bacterium CG03_land_8_20_14_0_80_55_15
GACCACCGGATCATTGTTGAATTATATTCAACACCATAAAAAGGACGGAGAAATACTTGTTTATTTCATGCCCACGGGTTCGGGGCCGTGCCGGTTCGGCCAGTACTATGTTTTTATGGAGGATTTGATCAAACGATTGAATATCCCGGATGTGGCGCTGTTATCCCTTTCCTCTGAAAACAGTTATGCGGGCTTTGGAATTGATTTCCAGATTAAGGCCTGGTGGGGGGTTGTTGTGTCGGACGTCATGGAAGATATTCGCTCTATGGTTCTTGCCAATGCGGTGAATGTCGACGAAGGGATGGCCATATTTGAAAAGGAATGGGGCCGGATAGTGAAGGCCATTGAAACGGAAGGTTTTTCGGGACTGGAAAACCAGCTTCAGAAAACCAGCTGGAATCTGGGCGAAATACCCATGAAGCGGCCCCCGGAAGAGGTGCCGGTGATCTTTCTTTCAGGGGAGATGTTTGTACGGCGGGACGGGCTGTCCCGCCGGTATCTGACCGAGGTTCTGGCCAAAAGAGGGTTTGCCGCTGTCTGCGCCCCCATCGCGGAATGGATGATTTATTCGG
>PEUR01000215.1:0-5602 GCA_002780675.1 Gallionellales bacterium CG03_land_8_20_14_0_80_55_15
GATGCATAAAACGCTCCCAAACTACTTTGTTCGTAAACTGGGATTGTAGAACCGCAGTGTTGCAAAAAAATGACACCCGCCAATCAGCGCCACGTCAGACGGGCATCATGTCCCAATGCCGGACGCATCAATGGGGGCAGCCTGATCAGTTTGCCTGACCCGCTTGCCCCCACTGTCTGTTTTACCTTACGACCAGAAACCGACTTGATAGGCGACCACCAGGGTTCGCTACGATTACCGGCAAAATCAGTAATTAGTAACGCGTTACCTGATTGTTCTGAATGCGCACCCGGTCTCCCACGCGCAAGTCGCTGACGGCTTGCGTCACGGTTTGGTATCCCCCTCGTTCCAGCCTTACCTGGATACGATACGCATCTTGCTGATTCCTGTTTTTTTCAATCTGATGACCGACGACTGCACCACCGACCGCGCCCGCTACGGTCGCCACATCGTTACCTGTGCCGCCGCCCACCTGATGGCCGAGCACGCCACCCACAATGCCGCCAATGACCGTCCCCGCACCGATCTGATCGTTGCTGACACGCGTCGTTTCGATCGAATCAATCACCCCATAAACCACATCGGAACGAGAGGCCGGGGTTGCAACAGGACGGTAGTCGGGATTGGCACACCCCCCCATCAGCGTGACACCGGCAAGCAAAGTTACAAGCAAAATACTGTTGGTTTTCATATTACCTCCTGACGGGTATGGCACCATTGCCGCCCCTGAATGACGCACGCTATCATACTCGCATCAATTTTTGAATAAGCGCTAAAAGGGCATCCAGCGTTGAATCCCGTTTTTTCAGGAATGCCCCCTGGCAGACCTCCCCACAATACCGCCGGAACCAGGCCAGACCCCTCAACTGAATTCCTTGACGATGTACTGCTGTCTGCGGCTGATCGCCATACGCTCATCCAGCCCTTTCAGCCTCACCTGCCAGCCACTTTCGCCTTCCTCGCCGCCGCGCTCGAATCCCACAATCGCGTCTTTTGCCACCAGACAGTTGCGGTGTATGCGAACAAAGCGCGTCGCGAATTCTTTTTCCAGTGCGGTGAGCGATTCTTCGATCAGATATTCGCGCTCGGCAGTCCGCACCGTGATGTATTTCAGTTCGGCACGCATGAACAAAACCGCTTCAATCGGGATTAGATGTATCTTGCCGCGCTCGTGAATGGAAAGATGCTTGCGCGCTTCGGGCAACAGCTCGCGCAGCACTTCGGTCTGAACCGGCACGGCATTGCGCGCACGGCTAAGCGCATCAAACAGCCGCCCCAAGCGTATCGGTTTAAGCAGATAGTCAATCGCGTGTAGCTCGAACGCCTTGATCGCGTAAGCATCGTAAGCCGTGGTAAAAATAAACACCGGTGGGCGTAGCAATTTGCACAGATGTCGAGCAAGCTCGATACCGTCCATTTGCGGCATACGAATGTCCAGCAACACCACATCGGCCGGGGTTTCAGCCAGCTTGTCCAGTGCTTCCTGTCCATTCGCCGCTTCACCCACCACGACCAGAGGCAGTTGTTCGTTACAATCGTCGAGCAACTCCCTCAAGCGGTTACGCGCGGGGGTCTCATCGTCAACGATGAAGACGCGCAAAGCCAGTTCTATTGTGGTCATGTCGTTTCTCCTTTACATAGGGCAGGGTAATTTCCACCCGATAATAATCTGCACCCCTGATTACCTGATAACTCGCCTCGGCATCAAACAGTAGCGACAAGCGTTCGCGTATGTTTTTCAGGGCTATCTTGTTGCCCAGATGGGGTTCGCCGCCCGCTGTCGGGCAGGGATTGCCCACCCGAATCTGCAACGTCCCCCCATTGCGGCGCAACATCACCTGAATACAGCCGCCTTCAATCAACGACTCAATACCGTGATAGACCGCATTTTCCAGCAAGGGCTGCAACAACAACACCGGAATCAATGCGTCATCCGGCATATCCAGCACCTGCCAGTCCACGCTCAATCTGTCGCCCATACGCAATTGCTCCAGGGCAATGTATTGTTGGCTCAATTGAATTTCCTGTTGCACCAGTACCAAATCCTGCGCTTCAGCCATCGCCATACGAAACAAATCCGCCATGTCTTCCAGGGCAGTTTCGGCCCGTTTCGGTTCGGCTCGCACGATACCGAGCACCGCGTTGATCGTATTAAACAGGAAATGTGGTCGGATGCGCGCGCGCAATACCTGCAAATGCGCGTCTTCCAGCGACAGCGACAATCCCCGTGCGCGCAGGCGGAAATACATCAACAACAGACTACACATCGCCACACTCAGCGATACGCAGCGCAGCACGTCAAAATATGCTGCCCCGTCCAAATCCGGTTGATACAATTCCCCCCCCAGATAGTAGACGAACAGTGCCAACCCACTGACCGAGACATTCGCCGCCAACACCCCGCGCCCGTATCCCAGCCGGTACAGCCACGGCTGCAGCAGCCCCAACAGCAGCAAACTACTCAGCGTGATGGGTGTCAGCAAAGCAATAATTTGCAGCATTTGCAGCAAAAAATCCTGCCAGCCGCGCGCTTTTATCACCGCGACAAGCAATGCTATCGCATTGCTCAACAACAAAATGCGCAAGGTAACACCGAGGTTGCGAAAGTTTGGCAACGCGTCGGGCAGAGAATTTTGTTTTATACTGCGCGCCTCATTCATGGCGATAAACCTCACGTTTTTCGACTCCAATACTTTTTAGCATCGTGATTTCAAGTTTCGATGGATTCTGGACAAAACATGGCAAGCATACAAGATAACCACACCTGGTCGGGGCGTTTTTCGGAACCCGTGGCAGAATTAGTGAAAAGATACACCGCTTCGGTGGATTTCGACCAAAGATTAGCTTTGCACGATATACAAGGTTCGTTGGCGCATGCACAAATGCTGGCAGAATCCAGCATCATCGCCGCGCAGGACTTGGCGGACATTCAGCGCGGCCTGGCCGAAATCAAACAGGAAGTCATCAGCGGCAATTTCGTGTGGTCGCTGGATCTGGAAGATGTCCATCTCAATATCGAAAAACGTCTCACCACCCTGGTCGGCGATGCCGGGAAACGCCTGCACACCGGGCGTTCGCGCAACGACCAGGTAGCAACCGACATCCGCCTCTATCTGCGCGATGAGATTGATAATTTATTGCTTCTAATCAATAACTTGCAAAAATCAATCGTCACGCTCGCCGAACAGCACACGCTGACCATCATGCCCGGCTTCACCCATTTGCAGGTCGCGCAACCGATCAGCTTCGCGCATCACCTGATGGCGTATTACGAAATGCTCAAGCGCGATGCCGAACGTTTCACAGATTGCCGAAAACGCGTCAACCGTCTGCCACTAGGCGCGGCGGCGTTGGCCGGAACCAGCTACCCGATCAAACGCGAACGCGTCGCCGAATTGCTGGGCTTTGACGGCGTGTGCGAAAACTCGCTGGATGCCGTTTCTGACCGCGATTTCGCCATCGAATTTACCGCCGCAGCCGCCCTCGTCATGACGCATCTGTCGCGCTTTTCTGAAGAACTCATCCTGTGGATGAGCCCGAGGGTCGGCTTCATAGACCTCGCCGACCGCTTCTGCACGGGTTCTTCCATCATGCCGCAAAAGAAAAATCCCGACGTGCCGGAGCTGGTGCGCGGCAAGACCGGGCGCGTAAACGGCCATCTGATTGCACTGCTGACGCTGATGAAAGGCCAGCCGCTGGCCTACAACAAGGACAATCAGGAAGACAAGGAGCCGCTGTTCGACACCGTAGATACGCTGACGCAAACCTTGCGCATCTACGCCGACATGATTACCGGCATTAAAGTCAAACCCGAAGCCATGCGCCGTGCGGCTTTACAGGGTTATGCCACCGCCACCGATATGGCGGATTATCTGGTCAAGAAAGGCCTGCCGTTCCGCGATGCGCACGAGGCCGTGGCGCTCGCCGTGCGCTTTGCCGAACAGCGCGGCTGCGACTTGGCCGAGATTAGCCTGGACGAACTGAAGAACTTCTCTGCGCTGATCGAGGACGACATTTACCAAGTGTTGTCACTGGAAGGCTCGCTCGCCAGCCGTAACCACATCGGCGGCACGGCACCGAACCAGGTGCAGGCGGCGATTGCCCGGGCGCGTGTCCATCTCGAAAAATAGTCCTAAAAAATGGGCGATCCGAAGATCGCCCAAATAGGAGGAGAGCATAAAAGTCGTGCCAGAACCCGACACGATTCCCTATACCCGGCGCGCACTATAGCCGCGTATCCTTTTTATGCCTATATACCAAACGGCCTAGGCAATTCGGTCTATCCCCTCTTTCCTGCCTCGTCCCCAGCAGGGGAGCGTGGCGATGTACCGCTACGGGGACAGGTATTAGTTTGCGCTCGCCAAGTCACCCAGCAACGTTTTCAATTCGCCGCTTTGGTACATTTCAGTGAAAATATCCGAACCACCGACGAATTCACCCCGGACGTAGCACTGCGGCAAAGTCGGCCATTTCGCATATTCCACCAGTCCGGGGACATATTGCGGATCATCAAACACGTTAACTGCGAGAAAATCCTTCACGCCCAGCAAATTGAGGATACGCACCACATTCGCGGAATAGCCGCACTGCGGGAATTTTGCCGTACCCTTGATGTACAACACTACCGGATGGCTGGTGACTTGTTCTTTGATGCGTTGCTGAATGTCAGTAGTCATGATTATTACCCAAATTAAATAGTCGGGAATTATCCCCGAATTACCTGCTATGCGTCAAGCTCGACCCATCGTGACGCGCTCAATCCCGGACAAATCCCTTACCGAAGACACCCCGGCAAACCCTGCCTGTTGCATCAACTGCCTCACCCGTTCGGCCTGATCGTAGCCATGCTCGAACATCAGCCAGCCGCCGGCATTAAGATAATCCTGCGCACGCACAACAATGCGGCGTATGTCGTCCAACCCGTCTTTGCCTGAGGCGAGTGCGCGCATCGGCTCAAAACGCACATCCCCTTGAGACAGATGCACGTCGTCTGCGGCGATATAAGGCGGATTGGAGACAATCAAATCGAAGCGCTCATCAGTCAGCGCTGAAAACCAGTCGCTATGCAGCAGCCGCACGTTGGCTAAATTCAGGCACCGCACATTGTCCCGCGCCACCTCCAGCGCAGATTCTGATGCATCCACCGCCACGACCTCTACATCGGTGCGTTCATGCGCAATCGCCAGCGCAATCGCGCCGCTGCCCGTCCCCATGTCCAGCACACGAAACCCTCCCCCTGCCTGTCGGTCACCCGCTCCCGCACACCCTAAAGGGTACAGGAGCGGGCGAGGGATACGCTGCAACGCCAATTCGACCAGCAATTCGGTATCAGGGCGGGGAATCAGCGTGGCGGGGGTGACTTTACAATTCAGCCCGAAAAACTCGCGTTCGCCCAGCAGATAGGCGATGGGTTCACCGTTGAGACGACGCGCGAACAGCACCGCATAACGCCTCTGTTCATCAGCCGTGAGAATGCGTTCAGGATAGGTGAGCAGATAGGCGCGGTTCACCCGCAACACGGCTTGCAACAAACATTGCACCTCAATGCGCGCCGTCGCCACTTCGAGGTTCAGCGCGGTTTGCAACTGCTTGCTATCGCGCG
>PEUR01000215.1:5618-6128 GCA_002780675.1 Gallionellales bacterium CG03_land_8_20_14_0_80_55_15
AATCATGCAACTTCAATTTGGAGTGCGGTGGCACGACACCGCAACATGACACTTCAACTTTGGAGTGCGGCGGCATGACGCCACAAACACAGACAAGTCTGCGCTCCCACACTCAGCCGCAAACAAGCTCAGACGAGTATGCGCCCCCTCAGAAACTGCCATCATCCGCCATCGCGGCGAGTTGTTCGGCCTGATGTTCAGCCATCAGCGCATGAGTGAGTTCGCTGATGTCGCCGTCCATGATGGCATCCATCTTGTAGAGCGTGAGGTTGATGCGGTGGTCGGTGACGCGACCTTGCGGGTAATTGTAGGTGCGAATGCGTTCGGAACGATCGCCGCTGCCCACCAGGCTCTTGCGCGTGGCCGCCGTCTCGGCGTTCTGCGCGCGCACCTGGGCATCCTGAATACGCGCGGTCAGCACACGCATCGCCTGTGCCTTGTTCTGATGTTGCGAACGGCCATCCTGACATTCCACCACCACGCCCGTGGGCAAATGGGTGATGCGCACCG
>PEUR01000010.1:0-2303 GCA_002780675.1 Gallionellales bacterium CG03_land_8_20_14_0_80_55_15
CTATATTGATGCCAGCAGTGATGTGGCGCGTTTTACGCTGAAATAACGGTGTTGGAATAACTATGAGCGCATCTCTCATCAAACGTCGCCCGTCGCAACGGGTTTTGGTCGGTCGCGTCATGCTGGGCGGCGGTGCGCCGGTGGTGGTGCAGTCCATGACCAACACCGATACCGCTGATGTGGATAGCACCACCAAACAGGTGTTTGAGCTGGCTCGTGCGGGTTCGGAACTGGTGCGCATCACCGTCAATACGCCGGAAGCCGCCGCTGCCGTGGCGCATATCCGCAGGCGGCTGGACGCGCTGGGATGTCATGTGCCGCTGGTGGGCGACTTTCATTACAACGGCCACCGGCTGTTGAACGAGTTCCCCGAATGCGCGCGAGCGTTGGCAAAATACCGTATCAATCCCGGCAACGTCGGGCGTAGCCGCGCCGAAGAAGACCCGTTCACCATCATGATTGAGACGGCGATCAAATATGACAAGCCAGTGCGCATCGGGGTCAACTGGGGCAGTCTGGACCAGAAACTGGTCGTGCGCATGATGGACGAGAATGCGCAGCTCGCCGAACCCCGCGATGTGAAAGAAGTCACCCGCGCCGCTTTAATTGCCTCCGCCATCGAAAGCGCCGCACGCGCCGAACGATTGGGCATGGCGCACAACCGCATCGTGTTGTCCTGCAAAGTCAGCGAAGTGCAGGATTTGATTGCGGTTTATCGCGCGCTCACCCTGCAATGCGACTATGCCCTGCATCTGGGGTTGACCGAGGCGGGCATGGGTTCAAAAGGCATCGTCGCCTCGACCGCCGCCTTGTCGGTGTTGTTGCAGGAAGGCATCGGCGACACGATTCGCATTTCATTAACGCCGGAGCCGGGCGGCGACCGCACCCAGGAAGTGCTGGTCGGACAAGAGATATTGCAGACCATGGGATTGCGCGCCTTCGCGCCTATGGTGACGGCGTGTCCCGGTTGCGGCCGCACCACCAGCAGCTTCTTTCAGGAACTGGCGCAAAGCATCCAGCGCCACTTGCGTACGCAAATGCCGATCTGGCGCGAGCGCTATGATGGGGTCGAAAACATGACCGTCGCGGTGATGGGTTGCGTGGTGAACGGCCCCGGTGAGAGCAAACTCGCCAACATCGGCATCAGTCTGCCCGGCACGGGCGAAACGCCCGCTGCCCCCATCTACATAGACGGCGAAAAAGCCATGACCTTGCGCGGCGACCATATCGCCGAGGAATTTACCGGTATCGTGGACGACTATGTGGCGAGAAAATATTTGAAGAGGGCAGATCGGTAAGGGGGTGAGTGGCGAGGGGTCAGGGGAGAAACTGTTTTCTACTGACTCCTTTCTACTGACCACTTGCCGTGTTTAAAATATGAGCAACGAAACATTACAGGCAATACGCGGCATGAATGATATTCTGCCGGACGAGGCAGAACTTTGGTTATGGTTTGAAGAGGTGGTGCGCGACTGGCTGGCAAGCTACGGCTATCGCAACATCCGTATGCCGCTGGTCGAGCCGACCGGGCTGTTCAAGCGCGCCATCGGTGAAGTGACCGACATCGTGGAAAAAGAGATGTACAGCTTCGAGGATAGTCTGAACGGCGATCAGTTGACCCTGCGCCCGGAAGGTACGGCCTCTTGCGTCAGAGCCGTGCTGCAACACAATTTGCTGTATAACGCGCCGCAGCGTCTGTATTACAGCGGACCGATGTTCCGCCACGAGCGCCCGCAAAAGGGGCGTTATCGCCAGTTTCACCAGATTGGCGTGGAAGCCCTGGGTTTTGCGGGGCCGGATATGGATGCCGAACAGATTTTGATGTGTGCAAGGCTTTGGAAAAAGCTGGGTCTGGAGGATGTGACGCTGCAACTCAATACCCTGGGTGATGCGGCATCCCGCCAGCGGCATCGCGCAAAATTGATCGCGTATTTTGAACAACATGCCGAATTGCTGGATGGCGAGGCAACGCGTCGGCTGCACAGCAACCCGCTACGCATTCTGGACAGCAAAAATCCGGCGATGCAGGAGTTGATCGAAGCTGCACCCAGGCTGATGGATGAACTGGACGAAGCGGCGCTGCAACATTTCGAGGCCTTACAGGCGATCCTCAAACGCCATGATGTGGCGTTCGAGATTAACCCGCGACTGGTGCGCGGACTGGATTATTACAACCGCACCGTGTTCGAGTGGGTGACGACCAGGCTGGGTGCGCAGGGGACGATTTGCGCCGGTGGGCGTTATGACGGGCTGGTCGAACAGATAGGTGGCAAGCCCGCGCCCGCGATGGGTTTTGCGATGGG
>PEUR01000010.1:2351-6116 GCA_002780675.1 Gallionellales bacterium CG03_land_8_20_14_0_80_55_15
CAAGCCTAAACTGGATGTGTATGTGGTGCATCAGGGTGAACTGGCAGGCCACCTGGCAAGCCGGGTGGCCGAACAATTGCGCGATGACAAGCTGCGCGTACTGCTGCATTGCGGGGCGGGCAGTTTCAAGTCGCAAATGAAAAAAGCCGATGCCAGTGGCGCGGTGGTAGCCGTGGTAATCGGGGACGACGAAGTGCGGGCGAACGAAGTCAGCATCAAGCCGATGCAGGGCGGCGAGCAGGTACGCGTGAGCGTGCAGCATCTCAACGAAACGCTTAATAAATTTTTCAAGTAGGAGTTGAACATGGCAGCTTTGGATTCACAGGAACAGGAACAAATCGAAACGCTCAAGGCTTGGTGGAAAGACAATGCGAATTGGGTGCTGGGGCTGGTGCTGGTCGCGGTCGTCGCAATGGGCGGCTGGCGCGCTTGGCAGTATTACCAGCACAAGCAAACCAACGAGTCGGCGACTCTGTATCAGCAGTTTGTCGAACAGTTGGCCAGCAACGATACCAAACGGGTCAACGATGCCGCTGCTGCGTTGATGGATAAATATGCCGCCACCCCCTATGCCGCTCACGCTGCGCTGATTGCGGCGCAGGTGAATGAACTGGGCAAGGAATCATTGCGCGCCAAGACGCAGTTGCAATGGGTGATCGAACATGCGTCCGAAGACGGGCTGAAAAACGTGGCCGGGCTGCGTCTGGCTTCAGTGTTGCTGGATGAAAAAGATTACGCCGGCGCGATGAAATTGCTGGATGCGAAACACCCCGCTTCGTTTGATGGCTTGTATGCCGACCTGAAGGGTGACGTGCTGAACGCGCAGGGCAAGTCGGCTGAAGCGAAAGCTGCTTATCAGCAGGCATACGACAAACTGGATGCGAAAAGCCCATACCGCAATCTCGTACAGATGAAACTGGATGCGCTGGGAGCGGCAAAATGAAAATACTGCAACTGCTGTTGGCATTGTTGGTCTTGAGCGGCTGTGCTGCCGTGGATACGGTGAAGGGCTGGATGGGGCCGACCAATGGACAGACACCGACCAAGCTGGTTGAATTCGGCGCGACGGCTGCATTTTCAGAACGCTGGCATGGTGATTTCGGCGAGATGGGCGCGAGTCCGCTGCCCGCTGCGCTGACTGGCGATGCGGTCTATGGGGCATCCGGCAAAGGGGTGCTGACGCGTCTGGATCGCGCCACGGGCAAGCAAGTGTGGCGCGTGGAAAGCAATATTACTGTTTCCGCCGGGGTAGGCAGTGGCGAGGGGCTGGTACTGATCGGCAGCAACAAGGGCGAAGTGCTGGCATATGGTGAAGATGGCAAGCTGCGTTGGCGTAGCAAGCTATCCAGCGAGGTGCTGGGCGTGCCACAAGTCGCTGATGGCGTAGTCGTGGTGCGCAGCGGCGACGGACATATTGCCGGGCTGAGTGTGAGCGACGGCAAGAGACTGTGGATGCTGGAACGCAGCACGCCTGCTCTGGTGGTGCGTAGTCACGCCAGTGTCACGATTCGGCGCGGCGTGGCTTTTGCCGGATTCGCCGGAGGTAAGTTGAGTGCGTTCAAGGTGGCGGATGGCTCGGATCTGTGGGAAAACAGCGTGTCGCAACCGCGCGGCAACACCGAACTGGAACGCATCAGCGACATTACCAGCAATCCGGTGATTAACGATAACCAAGTATGCGCCATCGCCTTCCAGGGACATCTTGCCTGTTTCGATGCCGGGCAAGGCAGCCCGTTGTGGAATCGTGATATTTCCAGCGACAAGGGCTTGTTTATTGATGGGAAGTATCTTTATGCCAGCGATGTCAGCGGCGCTGTGATGGCACTGGATAACGCCAGCGGCAGCACGGTTTGGAAGAATGAGCAGCTGTTGTTGCGCAATCCTTCCGCACCTTATGCGCAAGATAGCGTTGTCGTGGTCGGTGATTACGAGGGGTTCCTGCACGCGTTGAGTCGTGAGGATGGTCACTTTGTCGCGCGTATCAAACTGGGGGGGGGGGCAATTCAGGCCGCACCCGTGCAGATGGATGACGGCCTGTTGGTGCAAACGCATAGCGGCGATGTTTATTCGTTGTCTATTAAATAAAGGGAAGAGAGAAGGGGCTGCGCCTTTGGCGCTGAAGGCATAAGGGACAAACCCCGCACCCTTCTCCTTTCTCTCTTCTCTCTTCACTTCTTTTAAGGTTTTTTCAAAATGTTACCCACACTTGTATTAGTTGGTCGTCCGAATGTGGGTAAGTCCACTTTGTTCAATCGTCTCACGCGCAGTCGCGACGCACTGGTCGCCGATCAGCCGGGGCTGACCCGCGACCGTCATTACGGGCGGGGTCGTGTCGGCGAACGACCTTATCTGGTGGTGGATACGGGCGGATTGGAACCCGTCGCCAAGGACGGCATCATGTATGAAATGGCTAGACAAAGCCGTCAGGCCGTAGACGAGGCCGACATGGTGCTGTTTCTGGTGGATGGACGCGCGGGCTGTACGCCGCAGGACATGATTATTGCCGACCAGTTGCGCAAGACCGGCAAGCCGCTACTGTTGCTGGTTAACAAAGCCGAAGGCATGGCGCGCGCCCGGGTCACGGCTGAATTCTTTGAGTTGGGTCTGGGCGAGCCTTATCCTGTTTCTTCCGCACACGGCGACAATATCGAAGAAGTCGTCGCCATCGCGCTGGAAAGCTTTCCGGTTGAGGAAGAAGCAGAGGTTCAAGCAGAAAGACCGCCCAAGCTGGCCATCGTAGGTCGCCCGAACGTCGGTAAATCCACGCTGGTGAACGCTATTCTGGGCGAACAGCGCGTGATCGCCTTCGACCAGCCGGGTACCACACGCGACAGTATTTACATAGACTTCGAGCGCGATGGCAAGCAATACACCATCATAGACACCGCCGGGGTGCGACGCCGTGGCAAGGTGGATGAGGCGGTCGAAAAGTTCAGTGTAATCAAGACGATGAAGGCGATTGAAGATGCCAATGTGGTGGTGCTGGTGGTGGACGCGAAAGATCAGATCACCGAACAGGATGCTCACGTCGCTGACTTCGTATTGCAGGCTGGCCGCGCACTGGTGCTGGCGGTCAACAAGTGGGACGGACTGGATGCTCATCAGCGCGAGATGGTCAAGAGCGACATCGAACGCAAGTTGAATTTCCTGAGCTTTGCCAAACGCCATTACATTTCTGCCTTGAACGGTAACGGCATTCTGGATGTGCTGACCTCGGTAGATCAGGCATATGACGCGGCGATGGCGAAACTGTCCACGCCCAAGCTGACCCGAGCGCTGATCGGCGCAGTCGAGAAACAAGCGCCGCCGAAAAGCGGACGTTTCATGCCCAAGATGCGCTATGCCCATCAGGGCGGCAGCAACCCGCCCTTAATCGTGATTCACGGCAGCGGTCTGGATGACGTGCCCGATAGTTATGCGCGTTATCTGGAGCGGACTTTCTGCGAGATTTTCAAGCTGCAAGGCACGCCGATGAAGATTCAGTTCAACTCCAGCAAGAATCCGTTCGAGGGCAAGAAGCCCCGCGCGCTCACCGAAGCCGAACAGCGTGCCGCCCACCGAGCGCGGATACGCGGCCGCAAAATGTACGGCAAGACTTAAGCCGACTTATTCGTCATTTTTGCTCAATATTGAATACAGTCCCTTGATTTAAATGGATTTTTCATTTTATGAAACAACAAAATAGAATAATTCAGGGCTGCTTTAACTAGTTCTCATCCAGAAACCACCTAAATTTCCAGCATCGCCCATCGGCCAATTTTTTCG
>PEUR01000041.1 GCA_002780675.1 Gallionellales bacterium CG03_land_8_20_14_0_80_55_15
AGGGGTGGAGACAGAAGAACAACGGCAGTTGCTGCGCGATAACGGTTGTACCCACTACCAGGGCTACCTGTTCGGCAAGCCCGTGCCGCCAGAACAGTGCGTGGCGTTGCTGAAGCGGGTTGATAGATGATGCGATTACTGCCGATTTTAATGTTGCTATGGTTGGGCGGATGCGCCGTGCAGCCGGTCGCACCCGTGGTTCAGCCCGCGCAGCCGGAATCCGCCTCGTTTGCGATGAATGGGCGCATTTCTATCAAACACAACGGCGCGCGTGATTCGGCTGGGCTGCGCTGGACGCATCAGGCGCAAAGCGACGAGATTTTGTTGCTCACCCCGCTGGGGCAGACGGCGGCGCGCATCTATCGCAACGCTACGGAAGCGATGCTGGATAACGGCGACAGGCATTATCAGGACAAGGATGTCGAGTCATTGATGATGCAGGTGCTGGGGTGGCGGATGCAGTTGGACGGGCTGCATCATTGGGTGTTGGCGCTGCCCGATGGAGACGATGCGCTGGTCGAACGCGATCCGCTGGGGCGTCTGGCCGTGTTGCGCCAGCAAGGCTGGGAAGTGCGCTATCTTAAATATGCCGACAAACAAGCCAATAGCCTGCCCAAACAGATGCAGTTGTCGCGTGAGCAATTACAGATAACGCTGCTGATAGACGAATGGGAATGGAATCCAAAATGAACGATAGAATATACTAGTCATGCGAGGGTTCTCACAACCTGCCAGTGCAGCAACTCGCAAAATCGTGAATAAACTTATTGATTGCAAGAGGGTGTAGTTATGCTATTGGAGGATGAATCTAGGGTGCATATTTCAGAACATGCTCATTTTGATATTGAGGATTCGGATAGCAGGCAAATGCCGTTGGATATAAAAATATCTGCCAGCGAAGTAACAGCTAGCAGGGCACAGGTTTACCAGCAGGATGTCATTGAGTTTTTGTCAGGGCTGCCGAGCGAGAGTATTGATCTTATTGTCACCGATCCGGCTTATTCAGGTATGAATCAGCATTTGAAGCTGGGTAAGGGGAGAATCGTCGGCGAATATAACCAGAAGGGTATAGACGGAAAATGGTTTGCTGAATTTCACGATACGCCTGAAAATTATCGGCTGTTTTTGGAGCAGTGCTTTAGAGTTATGAAGCCTGACAGGCATATTTTCATCATGTTTGATTCATATACGATGCTTACTTTGGGAGCCGTGGTTAGAGACTATTTCAATGTGAAAAACATCATTACCTGGGATAAGGTGAACATCGGCATGGGGCACTATTTTCGTCGTCAAACGGAGTTTATTTTGTTTGCCAGCAAGGGGAAACGGCCGGTTTCTCGACGCGATATACCCGATATATGGAAAATCAAGCGTTTGCACAGAGCGCCATATCCGACTCAAAAACCGGTCGAACTATTTGAGGCGATGATTGCGTCCAGCAAGTCCAAGGATGACGCTGAATTTGTGGTTTGCGATCCTTTCGTTGGTTCTGGAAGTGCCGCAGTAGCAGCCTTACGTCAGGGTGTCAGTTTTATCGGGTGTGATATTTCAGCAAAGTCGATAGAGCTCTGTCGTGACCGAATTAATATCTATGACATTGAAAAGGTTGATATTTATCAGGCAAAGCCCGCCTACAATCCTGAAACGCAAAAGAAATTTTGGTAACTGCTATGGGCAGTTCATTAACATTGGCTGAGTAAATAATGGCAAGTCTGACAAAATCAAAAACAATTTTTGCATTTACCTCACCGCGAACGATTGAGAAAATTATTCCCGAGATTGAACTTTTGGGTAATCATTTTTCCGGAAAGATATGGAAAGCAAACGCACAGCTTCAATCAGACTATTTTGAGGTGTTGTTTCGGTCTGAATTTTATGAGGGTGAAACCTACCCAAATAATCCTGCACTGGCGGCAAGAGATCGGATTACTCGTGCGCCAAAAGCATTGGGTTTTGTTGATTTAGAGACGAATATTGCGATCACAAAGCCCGGATTAGCGTTGCTTGGCGGTAAGCGTGTCGATGAAGTGATTACACGGCAATTATTGAAATTCCAACTGCCCTCGCCAAATCATACGCAATCAACTTTGATAGATTTTGCTGTAAAGCCATACCTTGAATTGTTGCGACTAACCAGTGAATTGGACGGTATTTCGAGGACAGAAATTGCTATTTTTTTTCTTCAGCTTACCAATTTTAAGAAATATGACAAGGTCAAAAAAATGATCTTACGCTTTCGTGAGCAATCCAAGCAGAACAAGATAAATAGAAAAGCTTTCGTGGAAGCTCAATTTAATGCGCAAATAAAAATTATTTATGCTGATGAAATTCATGCCGGGATCACCAGCACGCGCCAGAGCGAGGACAATTCGCTTGAGAAATTTATAGCGACAAAGCGAAGTAATATGCGCGATTATGCCGATGCATTTATCCGGTATATGCGCGCCACGCAACTTGTCACCTTTAACGTTCAGTCAAACAGGTTAAAAATTTCTGAATTTCGTCAATCTGACGTTGATTATATTTTGCTATCAATTAAGCCAGAGCCGGAGATTTTTTCGGATAAAGAGGCGTTTAGAGCATACCTGTTTGACGAAAACCAGCCTGTTTTATTGGTAGATGATCGAAAATTGCTGGGGCAAAAACTCAAGATTCATGGCATTAGTGCTGCTGAGTTGGTGAATGAATCCATTGAACAATTGAAGGATCGCATTGATTTGATGGAGTTTTTACTGTCTGGTGAGCAAATTGAAGAAGCCGAGAGAGCGCTGAAGGACTTTGGACGTATCGCTGAACTGGAGGCTGTATTTGAGCAGATAAGTAATAGGGAAATACCCGATGCACCACTTTATCTGGAATGGAATGTATGGCGTGCGATGGTAATGCTTAATGATGCTATCAGGGTTGAAGGGCATTTCAAACGTGACCTTGATGGAATGCCATTGAATAGCGCGCCAGGTAATCGACCGGATATCGAATGTAACTATGAAGATTTTAATTTAATCGTTGAAGTAACGCTTTCGTCAGGGCGTAAGCAATTTGAAATGGAAGGCGAGCCGGTCGCCCATCATTTCGGGCAAATAAGCAAACTATCGCTAAAGCCGACATATTGTCTGTTTGTTGCGAATAAATTAAATCCGGGTGCTGTAGCGCATTTTTTTAATTTGAACCGATTTAATACGTCAGCATATGGCGGTAAGACCAACATTGTTCCAGTTGAATTATCAGTTTTTAGAGAGATGTTGCTAAGGGCAAGGGATGAAAATCTTCAGGATTCGAGATACCTTAAAAAGTTCTTGAATTTCATGGTTGAGTTCGGACGACATGCTGAAAATGAAAACGTGTGGATAGACACCATTCGTGAATATTCAAAAAATTGGTGCAAGGTGAGTCCTCTTGCAGATGCAATTTGAATCTAATC
Source organism: Gallionellales bacterium CG03_land_8_20_14_0_80_55_15 (assembly GCA_002780675.1). Taxonomy (GTDB): domain Bacteria; phylum Pseudomonadota; class Gammaproteobacteria; order Burkholderiales; family Gallionellaceae; genus Gallionella. The sequence continues at coordinate 3,422 of PEUR01000041.1, forward strand.
TATCCAAAATATTGCTTAAGTCATATGGATATGAGCTGCTGATGATATGAAAATTACCTGTCCTGCACCCGCCAAACTGAATTTGTTTCTGCATGTCACGGGACGGCGCGACGACGGCTATCACCTGTTGCAGACTTTATTCCGTTTCATTGATTTGCACGACACGCTGCATTTCAGTTTGCGCGAAGATGGCGCGGTGCATCGCTGCAACGCGGTGGAGGGAGTGGCCGAAGAACAGGATTTGTGCGTGCGCGCCGCGCGGCTGTTGCAAAAAGAGACCGAATGTCATCTTGGGGTGGATATAACGGTGGAGAAACGTATCCCGATGGGCGGGGGCTTGGGGGGCGGCAGCTCGGATGCGGCGACCACGCTGATCGCCCTGAATCGCTTGTGGTCGCTGGGGCTAAGGCGTGAACAGTTGATGCGGCTGGGGCTGCAACTGGGCGCAGATGTGCCGGTGTTTGTATTTGGCGAGAACGCTTTTGCCGAGGGAGTGGGCGAAAAATTACAGGCTTATCCCTTGCCGGAAGCCTGGTATGTGGTGTTATTTCCACCCGTTCATGTGCCGACAGCAAAAATATTTACGCATCCTGAGTTGACACGGAACTCGCCTTCGATAATAATGCGCGCCCTCAGAACAGAGCCTCTGCGAAATGATTTGCAAGCCGTGGTATGCGATCTTTACCCGGAAGTTGCCGAATATATTGCCGCGCTGGGTCAATATGGGAAAGCGATGATGACAGGTTCAGGCGCTTGTGTATTTGCCGAATTCGAGAGTCGCAGCGAAGCTGAAACAGCTTTGCAAGCATTGCCAGCCGCTATGCAGGGCGTGGTAGCGCAAGGTTTAGCAAGGCATCCGTTGCATGATTGGGTGCTTGAGTAAGTTATTGGGGAGTCGCCAAGTGGTAAGGCAACGGGTTTTGATCCCGTCATTCGCAGGTTCGATCCCTGCCTCCTCAGCCACACTAAGGGCACACATGTGCCCTTTTCGTTTTATTTTAAGGGGTTGATGTGTCCTACGATAGCTTGATGGTATTCACGGGTAATGCTAATCCCAAGCTGGCCGAGGCCGTGGCACAACACCTGAATATCAAGCTGGGCAATGCGACCGTTGGCCGTTTCTCCGATGGCGAAGTGATGGTTGAGCTATTGGAAAATGTGCGCGGCAAAGATGTGTTTGTGCTGCAATCTACCTGTGCGCCAACCAATGATAGTCTGATGGAAGTGATGGTCATGGTGGATGCGTTAAAGCGCGCTTCAGCCGGGCGCATCACCGCAGCGATGCCGTATTTTGGCTATGCGCGTCAGGATCGTCGTCCGCGTTCAGCGCGTGTCGCGATTACCGCCAAGGTGGTCGCCGATATGCTGACGGGAGCGGGCGTTGACCGTTTGCTGACGATGGATTTGCATTCCGACCAGATTCAGGGTTTCTTCGATATTCCCGTGGACAACATCTATGCGACCCCGATATTGCTGGCAGACGTATGGCGGCAAAATTATCCCGATTTGATGGTGGTTTCCCCCGATGTCGGTGGTGTGGTGCGTGCGCGTGCGCTGGCCAAACAATTGGATGCCGATCTGGCCATTATTGACAAGCGTCGTCCACGACCGAACGTATCCAAGGTGATGAATATCATCGGTGAAGTGTCCGGTCGCACCTGTCTGATCATGGATGATCTGGTGGACACGGCGAACACCTTGTGCGAAGCGGCCAAAGCCTTGAAGGAAAAAGGCGCTGCGCGCGTGCTGGCTTACTGTACTCATCCGGTACTATCGGGCCCCGCGATTGAGCGCATCAAGAATTCGGCGATAGACGAGCTGGTGGTGACCGACACCATTCCCTTGTCGGAGGAAGCGCGTGCGTCCGGCCGCATCCGCCAGTTGAGTACGGCAGAATTGCTGGCGGAAACCATCCGCCGCATCAATAACGAAGAATCAGTTAGCTCGCTGTTCACGGAATAAAATTTTGCGGCAGCCATGTTGGTTGTCGCACACAGGAGTCATCTGGTCGCGGATGAGTCCATTTTTGGAGAAGTAAAATGACAATCGAAATTATTGCAACAACACGCAACACGCAAGGTACGGGTGCGAGCCGCCGTCTGCGTAAGACCGGCCGCTTGCCAGGCGTTGTTTATGGTTCGGGTAATGCCATCGCGATTGAAATGGATCAGAACGATTTGTACTACAAGTTGCGTAATGAAGCATTTCACGCCTCTGTACTGAAACTGAATCTGGACGGCAAGACCGAGTCCGTGCAATTGCGTTCCTTCGTGATGCATCCGTTCCGCCAGCAAGTACAACACATTGATTTTCAACGCGTTGATTTGAATAAGAAAATCCATATCAAAGTGCCGTTGCACTTCCTGAACGCAGACATCGCACCGGGTGTCAAGACCGGCGGCGGCAAGATCAGCCACGTCATGACCGAGCTGGATGTCACTTGCCTGCCCAAGGATATTCCTGCCTTTATTCAGGTTGACCTGTCGGCGATGGAATTGGGACACTCGATTCACCTGGGCGACCTGGTTCTGCCTAACGGTGTTGCCGTGTCCGCACATGGTACGCATACCGCTGAAGCGGTTGTGGCTACCGTGCAAGTGCCGCGCGGTGCCATTGAGGCCGCAGCCGAAGCTGAAGCTGCAGTGGCCGCA
>PEUR01000103.1 GCA_002780675.1 Gallionellales bacterium CG03_land_8_20_14_0_80_55_15
CATGTAATGGCGATAATTGCCTAATTGCACACTTTCATTGCTTATCTCACTAACCTGGACAGGGCGCACCACCAGGTTACCTGTCAAATCGAATATGCGGTAACTTTGGCGCTGAATCTCTACTACATCGCCTTCTTCCAGATAGATAACCCGGTTGGTAACGGGTAGTAACGCCGATACATCCGAAGCCACAAAATTTTCACCGATACCGACTCCCATCAGCAACGGGCTACCGCGTCTGGCGCAAATTAGTTGATCTGTATTGTCTGCCGCAATCACGCCCAGCGCATATGCACCCACCAACTCAGTGAGCGCCATTTGTGTGGACACCAACAATGAATTGCCATGCACATAATTATTGTGTATCAGGTGGGCGATGACTTCAGTATCAGTTTCCGATGTAAAAACATAGCCTTCGGTGATGAGACGTGCGCGCAACGCTTCATAATTCTCAATAATGCCGTTATGCACTACGGCAATCAGGTCATTGCTCTGATGGGGATGAGCGTTTTCTATACTGGGCGCACCATGTGTCGCCCATCGAGTGTGTGCTATGCCAATCCAGCCTTGCGTCGAGGCACTTTTCTCTGCAAGTTCTGCCACACGGCCTGTGCTGCGCACACGATCCAACTGACCATCATGCCCAACTACCAGCCCTGCCGAGTCATAACCCCGATATTCCAGTCGCTGCAATCCTTCAAGAAGGATGGGGACAACATTACGCTGCGCAATAGCGCCTACGATTCCACACATATTCATACTCCTGTTGATTGCTGTGATGCAGAACTTGCCGCTTGATTACTTAGGCTGTTTCGCCGGTCGCTGCCATCCGTTGATAGTAATCTGCCTGGAACGTGACAAGGTAAGTTCTCCAGCGGGCGTATCGCGGGTAATAGTAGATCCGGCACCGATGGTTGATCCGCTTGCGACCGTTACCGGTGCGACTAGTTGCGTGTCAGAGCCAATGAACACATCATCCTCGATGATGGTGCGAAACTTGTTCGCGCCGTCATAATTGCAGGTAATCGTACCCGCTCCTATATTCACCCTGCGCCCTATCGTACTATCTCCGATGTAGCTCAGATGGTTCGCCTTACTGGACTGGGCAATTTCGCTATTTTTGATTTCCACAAAATTACCCACATGGACATCATCGTGTAATTTGCTGCCGGGTCGAAGCCGGGCATAAGGTCCGATGCGGCAATCGGCACCTGCGATACTACTGTCTATGTGACTGAACGGAGCAATTTGTGTACCCTCGGCCAGGAGGGAATTTCTAATAATGCAATAAGCACCAATTTTTACATTGTTCCCTAAACTGACTTCACCTTCAAATATACAACCCACATCAATTTCTACGTCAAGACCACAGACCAGTTTGCCGCGAACATCAATACGCGCAGGATCGGCCAGTGTGACCCCCTGTACCATCAGTCTGTTTGCTTCAACCTGCTGCCAGCTCCGTTCAAGTACCGCCAGTTGAGTTTTGCTGTTAATTCCATGTATTTCCCACTCATCAGCAGGTTGCACGGTATGAACTGCTACACCATCTGCAACCGCCATGCCGACTATATCCGTCAGATAATATTCACCTTGTGAATTGTTATTCTCCAGCTTCGCCAGCCAATTTCTCAGGAATTGAGTAGGTGCGAGCATGATGCCGGTATTCACCTCATTGATTTCACGCTGCTCGGCGGTGGCATCTTTTTCTTCCACAATACTTACGACATCAGCTTGCTCGTTTCGCACGATACGCCCATATCCCGTAGGATTGGCAAGATTAACAGTCAATACGGTAAGCCCCGCGCCCGCTTGTTGCATCTGGTGGAGTGTTTTGTGCTGGATCAACGGCACATCTCCGTACAATATCAGCGTTTGACTGTCATCGGATAGCAAAGGCATGGCCTGTTGCACGGCATGGCCGGTTCCAAGTTGAGGTTCTTGAATCACGAAGTTTGCGTTAGTTGAGGATGCAAGTGCCTTGGGTACGGATTCACCGCCGTGTCCATACACCACGCAAATTTTTAGGGGATTAAGCAACTGCGCACAATCAAGAACATGCTGAACCAAAGGCTTTCCGGCAAGGTTATGCAACACCTTAGGAAGGTTAGAGTACATGCGGGTACCTTTTCCGGCAGCCAGAATAACGATGTTTAAAGGATTCATATTTAGCCTATAGAAGTTCGCTGATTATAAACAAATAATTTCAATTATGGTTGAGTTAACTTGGGTTCTATTGCTGCAATTTGATGCGGGGAAAAATCCTAGAAATGGCAGTTGACCGTTCTACCTCCTTGTTAATTGAATAAATTTAATGGAATTATTAAGGATGCCAAGCCCTTCAATTGGGTGAGTTTGCTACGAACCGGATTGTAAAATTTGTGTGGCACATTGCGTCGTTGCAACGCCTGGCACAGCACCCCAAGGGGGGCCATGCAAGCATTGCGCCGACAGGCGAAAGCTCGCAAAATTGCGCACTCAAGCTCGTCCAACTGCCATTTCCAGGATAATTGCGTGATTCAGAAACAAAAAAAGCAGCCGAAGCTGCTTTTTTTGGTTTGTTTGCGATTAGTGGGACGTATGTTTACGAATTTGCTGAATAGCTCGCAATTGAGCGATTGCTTCGGCAAGTTCGGCTTGGGCGTGTGCGTAATCAATATCGGAAGTACGATTTTTCAGCGCCTCTTCCGCAGCTCGCTTGGCTTCTATCGCACGAGACTCATCCAGATCTTTGCCACGAATTGCGGTATCTGCAAGTATCGTAACTACATCTGGCTGAACTTCAAGCATTCCACCGGACACATAAATCAACTCTTCCTGTGCCTGATCCGGGCGCTTGATGCGCACAGAACCAGGTTTAATGCGCGTCAACAGTGCGGCATGACGCGGATAAATACCTAGTTCACCCATCTGGCCAGGAACAATGACTATTTCAGCCAGGCCGGAGAAGAGAGACTCTTCCGCGCTTACTACGTCAACATGAACTGTCATTGCCATTTGGATCACCTCTATTAAAGCGTCTTGGCTTTTTCAATTGCCTCTTCGATAGCACCGACCATATAGAACGCTTGTTCTGGCAAGTGATCGTATTCGCCTTCAACAATACCCTTGAAACCTTTGATGGTGTCCTTTAAAGAAACATATTTACCTGGGCTACCGGTAAATACTTCAGCCACATGGAAAGGTTGTGACAGGAAGCGTTGAATCTTGCGAGCACGAGAAACAGCCAGTTTATCTTCAGGTGCCAGTTCATCCATACCCAAAATTGCGATAATGTCGCGCAATTCTTTGTAACGTTGCAAGGTTTGTTGTACGCCACGCGCTACTGAGTAGTGTTCAGCACCAACAACCAAAGGATCGAGTTGGCGTGAACTTGAATCGAGCGGATCCACTGCCGGATAAATACCTAAAGATGCGATGTCGCGAGACAGCACAACGGTCGAATCCAAGTGCAAGAAGGTAGTCGCAGGAGCGGGGTCGGTCAAGTCATCTGCCGGAACATAAACAGCTTGAACGGAAGTGATCGAACCTACTTTTGTAGAAGTAATACGCTCTTGTAAACGACCCATTTCCTCAGCCAACGTAGGTTGATAACCCACGGCGGAAGGCATGCGACCCAACAAGGCAGAAACTTCAGTTCCGGCCAGTGTGTAGCGATAAATATTATCCACAAAGAACAGGATGTCGCGACCTTCGTCACGGAACTTTTCAGCCATGGTCAAACCGGTCAGCGCCACGCGCAGACGGTTACCAGGCGGTTCGTTCATTTGACCAAAGACCATGGAAACTTTGTCCAGAACGTTGGAATCTTTCATTTCGTGATAGAAGTCGTTACCTTCACGGGTACGCTCACCTACACCAGCGAAAACTGACAACCCGCTGTGTTGCTTGGCGATATTGTTAATCAGTTCCATCATATTCACGGTCTTGCCTACACCTGCACCACCGAACAGACCGACTTTACCACCTTTAGCAAACGGGCAAACCAAGTCAATCACCTTGATACCAGTTTCCAGCAAATCAACAGAAGGAGAAAGTTCATCGAATTTAGGCGCTTTTTGGTGAATCGCACGACGCTCTTCACAAGGAATTTCACCTGCGTCGTCAATTGGGCGACCCAGTACGTCCATGATACGACCCAAGGTACCCACACCGACAGGAACGCTGATGGGATTATGGGTATTCACTACCGACATTCCGCGCTTCAAGCCGTCGGATGAACCCATTGCAATCGTACGAACGACACCGTCGCCCAACTGCTGTTCCACTTCAAACGTCAAACCAGCTTCAACAAGCGAACCGGCATCGGCATTCAGCGTCAGTGCATCATAAATCTTCGGCATCTGATCGCGTGGAAATTCGATGTCAACCACCGCACCGATACACTGAACAATCTTTCCTTGAGTCATTTTAAAATTCCCCGTCTAAAATAATTTTGTAATTTACTGCTATTGCGTTGAAAGCGATTAACCTACCGCTGCGGCACCGCTACAGATTTCAGAAATCTCACGGGTAATGGCAGCCTGACGAGCCTTGTTATAAACCAGCTTGAGGTCGGCGATAACCGACTTGGCATTATCAGAAGCAGCCTTCATCGCAACCATACGTGAGCTTTGCTCAGATGCCATGTTTTCGACGACACCTTGGTACACCAACGATTCGATATAGCGCAGCAACAATTCATCAATCACATCTTTGGCTTCTGGTTCATAAATATAGTCCCAGTTACCATCTGCGCTGCCCATTTTCTCACCGGTCAAGGGCAACAATTGCTCAATACACGGCTCTTGTTTCATGGTATTTACAAAGTGGTTATAGCAGATATGAATCTCATCTACTTCACCGGCAACATAGGCATCCAGCATGACTTTAGTTGCACCAATCAGATTTTCCATGTGAGGCACATCACCCAGCCCTGTCAGGTGTGACTTCACTTCTGCGTTGATGCGGTTCATGAACCCCAGCCCCTTGTTGCCGATTGCGCTTACCGTAACAGCCTTGCCTTCACTCTCCCATGTTTTCATATGGGCAACTGCCAAGCGCAATACGTTGGTATTTAAACCCCCGCACAGCCCCTTGTCAGAAGTAATGACTATCACTCCAACCTTTTTGAGGTTGTCGCGTTTAACCAGATACGGATGTTTATATTCCGGATTGGCGCGTGAAAGATGAGCTGCAACATTACGTATCTTTTCTGCATATGGACGCGCTGCACGCATACGTTCCTGCGCCTTGCGCATCTTGGCTGCTGCAACCATTTCCATAGCGCGCGTAATCTTGCGTGTATTTTCTACACTCTTGATTTTTGTGCGGATCTCTTTACTGCCAGCCATCTCTCACCCCTGCCTTATAACCAGCCACTTGGCAACCGGGTTAGGATTGCTCAGCGGATGGCTCGTTGTTTTATCAGTAAACCGCTGTTGCCTTGAACTCTTCAATCGCAGCAGACAACAATTTTTCATTGTCTCCGTTCAGATCCTTACTGGACTCAATTGCATCCATCAGGGTCTTTTGCTTTGATTTCAAATAAGATTGCAAGGAAGACTCAAACGCGAGCGCTTTGCTGACTTCAACATCATCAAAGTAACCTTTGTTCACGGAGAACAGTGTCACAGCCATATCGGCTACCGACAATGGGCAGTATTGCAACTGCTTCATCAACTCGGTAACTAAACGACCACGTTCAAGTTGTTTGCGAGTTGTTTCATCCAGATCAGACGCGAACTGCGCAAAGGCTGCCAACTCACGATATTGAGCCAAGGCCAGACGTACACCGCCACCCAGTTTCTTGATAACTTTGGTCTGAGCCGCACCGCCTACACGAGATACCGAAATACCGGCGTTAATCGCGGGACGAATACCTGCGTTAAACAAGTCTGTTTCCAGGAAAATCTGTCCATCGGTAATTGAAATGACGTTCGTTGGAACGAATGCGGATACGTCACCACCTTGTGTTTCGATGATAGGCAAGGCTGTCAAAGAACCTGTTTTCCCTTTAACTTCACCCTTGGTGAAGGCTTCGACGTAGTCAGCACTTACACGTGCAGCACGTTCGAGCAAACGGGAATGCAGGTAGAACACATCACCGGGATAAGCCTCACGACCGGGAGGACGACGCAGCAGCAGTGAAATTTGGCGATATGCCCAAGCCTGCTTTGTCAGGTCATCGTAAACAATCAGTGCATCCTGACCACGGTCACGGAAGTATTCGCCCATCGTACAGCCCGCATACGGTGCCAAAAATTGCATCGCGGCGGAATCAGAAGCAGTCGCAGCAACTACGATGGTGTAACCCATCGCGCCATGCTCTTCCAGCTTGCGAACCACGTTAGCGATCGTTGAGGCTTTCTGACCGATAGCAACGTAGATACAGGTCATGTTTTGACCCTTCTGGTTGATGATCGCATCAATGGCAACAGCGGTTTTACCCGTTTGACGGTCGCCGATAATCAATTCACGCTGGCCACGACCCACTGGAACCATCGAGTCAATTGATTTAAGACCTGTTTGTACAGGCTCATCAACCGATTTACGTTGAATCACACCCGGAGCAAGTTTTTCAATCTTGTCCGTCATCTTGGTGTTGATCGGGCCTTTACCATCAATTGGCTGGCCTAACGAGTCAACGACACGACCACATAATTCAGGTCCTACCGGCACTTCAAGAATGCGACCCGTGCATTTGACCGTGTCACCTTCGGTGATGTGTTCGTATTCACCCAGAATAACTGCACCTACCGAGTCACGTTCCAGATTCAATGCCAAACCATACACGTTGCCAGTAAATTCCAGCATTTCACCTTGCATAACATCGGATAAACCGTGCACTCGCACGATACCGTCAGTCACACTAACGACAGTACCTTCAGTACGGGCTTCAGTCAGTGTTTCAAAGTTTTCTATGCGGCTGCGAATCAAATTACTAATTTCAGAAGGGTTGAGCTTCATCTGCTTTTCCTTATTTCGTTATATCAGTCATCAAGCCAGGGCGTTTGTGAGCTCGGCAAGACGTGTATGCGCGGAACCGTCAATTACTTTGTCGCCGGCACGAATCACTACGCCACCCAAAAGGGCTTTATCAATTTTGCAACTCAGCTTAATCTCACGTTCCATACGCGCTCTGAGGGCGGCAGAAATTTTCTGCTGTTGCGCATCACTGAGCTCGAAAGCCGAAACCACCGTTACCTCCACAAACTTCTCAGCTTCGGCACGCAGCCCCTCGAACATTGCCGCGATCTCTGCAGAAACACAGAGACGACCGCTTTCAACAAGCACACGAATAAAATTTATCTGCTGTTTGTTAAGTTGCTTCCCGCACAACTCCAAAATTATAGGTTCAATCTTGGTTTTTGAGAGACGCGGATTGCCTACTGCAGATTGCACTTCAGGATTTGACATCAACTCTGCAAGGCGGAGCAGCGTTGCAGACCAGCCTTTCAAATCGCCGAGTTTCTGTGCTTCATCAAACGCTGCCTGAGCGTATGGACGGGCTATGGTATTGGCTTCTGACATAACGTTTAGATTTCCGCGACGAGTTTTTCAAGCAAATCATTGTGAGCTTTTGCGTCAATTTCGCGACCAAGAATTTTTCCAGCCCCAGCCAGAGCAATCGCGGATACTTGTGTACGCAGTTGTTCTTTGGCACGAAACACTTCTTGATCAATCTCAGCTTTAGCACCCGCGATAATGCGATCACCTTCAACTTTAGCTTGCGTCTTGGCTGCTTCTACGATTTCACTCGCACGCTTATCGCCGCCCACCAATATATCCGCTGCTTTTTCTTTTGCTTCGCGAATAATCTCGGCAGAACGCTTTGCTGCCATTTCCAGATCATGCTTTCCACGCTCACCAGCAGCCAAGCCATCAGCAATCGTTTTTTGGCGAGTTTCAATTGCATTCATCAACGGCGGCCAGATGAACTTAGCCGTAAACCATATCAATACGGCAAACGTCAAAGCCTGTGCAATTAGTGTAAAAGTAATATCCATTTCAGCTCCTTACGTCGGCCATTACTACTTTGGCCAGGATCAAACTAGTGAACAACGCTTAACAGTGGGTTTGCAAAAGCGAACATCATTGCCAAACCAACACCGATAATGAAGGAAGCATCAATCAGACCCAGCAACAGGAATACTTTACCCTGCAAAGTTGAAATCATTTCAGGTTGGCGAGCCGCACCATCCAGGAAACTGCTACACATAATACCGATACCGATACAAGCGCCAGCAGCACCCAGTCCGATGATCAGGCCAATACCAACGCCTGTATATGCTTGAATCAGTGCCAAAAATTGCATGTTGTCCATCGTGTTTCCTTTCAATTTACTAACAGTGGTTAAAAAAATACTTGTACTTAAAACTAGTGGCTTTCATGCGCCATTGCAATATATACAACAGTCAACATCATGAAGATGAAGGCCTGCAGCACGACAATCAAGATGTGAAAGATTGCCCATCCGGCACCCAACAGCGCACCAAATATCGTTCCTGCCAAGCCAGTAGCGGCCCACATTCCCAGCAGCAGAAATATGATCTCACCCGCATACATGTTACCGAACAGACGCAAAGAATGAGAAAGCGGCTTTGAAACATATTCGATCAGGTTAAACAGGAAGTTGGCAGGCCAAACCAGGGGATGCGAG
>PEUR01000011.1 GCA_002780675.1 Gallionellales bacterium CG03_land_8_20_14_0_80_55_15
ATCACCCGACCAAACACGTCAGACAGAAAGGTCATGTTGCGACCCTTGACAACACGTCCCTCCTGCACCTCACCGTGTTCGACAAACTCATCCACATTGAGCACCAAATCACCGGTTGTCTTGACGCTTATGCCCCCTTTATTCTCGATTTTCTCGGTTACGGACACCTGGTTGGACTTGGGATCCAGCGTCAAAAACCCGTCCAGCGTTGCCACGATGTACTCACCGTCTTCGCACACCTCAACCTTGGTACCCACCGAAGTGAGCGCATACAAATCCATATCCTTGGGCAGTGCGGGCTCGATAAGGTCTCCTCCCACGGTGCGCCCCTGTCTGCCAAGCACACGCGAAAGCTTTTTCAATAGACGCGCACCCTTTGCCATCTGGGGAAAACGATTCTTGAACTGGCTGAGGTCGGCTTTGCCGTTTGCGAGTATTTTCGGAGAATTGTCACGATGTAAATCAGGCGAGGCTTCCTTGATTTCCGCATCGCGTCCGGCGGTCGGATCAAGCTGGCGCGCAATCGTTCTGCGCATCGAAGTAGCGCCCCCTATGGCCTCACGAATCGCCAATTCATCCAGCCCGAATTTCACACCCTTAAGCCAGATGGCAGCAAAGAATTCATCAAAATTCAGCGTAGCGGGAACATCTTCGGTCTTATCCACATAGTCAATAATGGGTGTCAAACCAGTGTCATCAGGTTCGCCATACACGGGTTCCTGATGCGTCACTTCCATCGTGACAGGCTCAAACAGGTATTCCACACGCTTGCCGTTTTCCAGCACTTTGACCGCGCGATATAGTTTCTTACGAAGTTCAGGAAAAGGCACGATACCCGAAGCTATCCTGAGTTCCTTTGAGGAGCTTTTGAAAAAAGCCAAGGCATCTGCGTCGTATAGCAGTTTTTGCACTAACTCGAAATTCATACCGGCAAAACGCTCACCGCAGGCATGCATTCTGTCCACAAACGCAACAAAATCATCGGCTAATTGCAGGTGCTCGATCAGCACAATTACACCGTCAGCCTGTTTGACGACAAAATTGGGGGTCAAAAAAACTGTGACTGACTCATCTTGAAGTGGTTGGCGTGCTTCAGTCATGTTCTCATCCTCACTCGATTAGGCCGCCCGTAAAAAAACAAGCTCCCGCACATGGCGGGAGCATCGTTTTCAGTCAGTTCCCGTTCAAGGTAATAGCAGCGACTGTTGAACCGAGACCGCACATATTGACATCAAAGCACCTGGCATCAACCCCAGGAACAGCACACCAAGGCCATTCAAGGTAATCAAAAGCCCAGTGTCTGAACTGACAACAATCGGCACATGACTTTCAGGCGCATCAAAATACATCAATTTAATAATACGCAAATAATAGAAAGCGCCTATCAGGGAGAACATCACCGCCACCACCGCCAGCCATACATGACCCGTCTGAATAATGGCATGAAGCACCGAAAACTTTGCGTAGAAACCTATCGTGGGAGGGATACCTGCCATGGATAACATCAGCAACATCATCATGAAAGCAAGCCAAGGGCTGCGTTGATTCAAGCCTTTAAAGTCATCCAGGGTATCTGCCTCAAAACCGGCACGCGACAAGATCATAATCATGCCGAATGCGCCGAGCGACATCATCACATATGCCACAGCATAGAACATGGAAGCGCCATATCCCTCGATTCCACCGCTGATAAGCCCCAGTAGCAAAAAACCCATATGAGTAATGGTGGAATAAGCCAACATCCGCTTGATATTGGTTTGTGCAATCGCTGACAAATTACCCAGCGCCATGGAGGCGATGGACAGGATGATTAACATGCCGGTCCAATCCTGCGAAAGCCCCTGCAAACCTTCCACAAGAATACGCGCAACAAAAGCAAAGGCTGCCAGCTTGGGCACGGAACCTATCATCATGGTCATTGCCGTCGGTGCACCATGATAAACGTCAGGAACCCACATATGGAAAGGCACCACGCCAAGTTTGAAGGCTAGCCCGGAAACGATAAACACCAGACCGAAGGCCAGCAGGGATTTATTCTGCACCCCGTTGCTGATGGCATCAGAAATTGCGCCCAGCTCAAGCGAGCCGGTTGCGCCGTACAACATGGACATGCCATACAACAGCAAACCTGATGCCAGTGCGCCCAACACAAAGTATTTCATCGCAGCTTCAGTCGCAACGGCAGAATCACGTTGCAACGCAACCATTGCATACAGGCTTAGTGAGAGGAGCTCCAGACCAAGGTACAGTGTCAGGAAGTGGTTGGCAGAAATCATCACGTTCATGCCGAGCAGCGCGAACAATGCCAATGACATGAACTCACCGGTAAACATACCGCGCGCCATCAAATACTGTCGCGAATAGACCAGCACCATCGAAACGCCCAGATAACTCATTAGTTTTAATACGTCAGACATCATATCGGCAACGTACATGTTGTTGAACGCATAAACCACACCGGGCTCGTGCGCAACAATGGTGATAATCGAGCAGCCCAGCAAAGTTATCTGTACCAGCAGATAGGTGAACAGTTTGCTGCTTTTCGTCAGCATGAGATCCGCGATCAAGATAAAGCAGACCATCACCAGCAAGAAAATTTCCGAACTGGCGGGTATCAAATTAGCTAACAAATTCATATTCACCTCAAAAGCAGTCTTTAAGTATTTAGACGATGGTCAGCGGTCACAGTCAGTTGAACTGGCGACCACTGATTATATTTATAACGGCAACTTGGAATGGGCAACATGCACCAGCAAATCATTCACGGAGGCATGTAACACATCGCTTAACGGCAATGGGTAAAGCCCCATTCCCAGCACAATGACAGCCAAAATCGTCATGATCAGAATTTCGCGTGCATTCACGTCGGTAAGTTCCTCAACATGCTTGTTGGTAACCTCGCCGAACATGACACGTTTGTATAACCACAAGGTATAGGCCGCTCCGAAAATCAATGTCGTGCCTGCCGCAAATGCGTACCAGAAGTTGACTTTGATCGTTCCCATCAACACCATGAATTCGCCAACAAATGCGCTGGTTCCCGGCAAACCGCTGTTGGCCATCGCGAACAACATAAAGAAGGCAGCGAATATAGGCATCTTTTTGACTACACCGCCGTAATCCGCAATCTGCCTGGAGTGCATCCGGTCATAGAGCACGCCGATACCCAGGAACAGCGCACCCGCAACAAAGCCGTGTGACAGCATTTGTAACAAAGCTCCTTCCAAGCCATAAGCATTGAAAATAAAAATCCCCAGTGTGACAAAACCCATATGCGAAATAGAGGAGTAAGCCACCAGTTTTTTCATGTCGCTTTGCATCAAAGCAACCAACCCGATATAGACCACTGCGATGAGTGACAGTGCGATCATCAACCCAGCCAGCTTATGACTCGCATCCGGCGTGATAGGCAAAACAAAACGCAGGAAACCGTAAGCGCCAACCTTGAGCATAATCGCCGCCAGGATCACAGAACCACCCGTTGGCGCTTCAACGTGAGCATCCGGCAACCAGGTATGTACCGGAAACATCGGAACTTTCACTGCGAAGGCGAAGAAGAACGCGATAAAGATCAGAATCTGCGCGCTCATTGGAATCGCGGCTTGATGGAAATCCAGAATCGAGAAACTACCGGTCAAGTTGTACAGGTAAATCAACGACACCAGCATCAACAATGAACCTAGCAAGGTATACAGAAAGAACTTCATCGTCGCGTAGATGCGATTCGGGCCACCCCAAACACCGATGATGATGAACATCGGGATCAGCATGGCTTCCCAGAACACATAGAACAGCATCGAATCGAGCGCTCCAAACACTCCGTTGATAATCCCCGACATAATCAGGAATGAGGCCATGTATTGCGCAACACGTTTCTCAATGACTTTCCAGCCAGCCAACACCACGATAACCGTAAAGAAGCTATTCAGCAGAATAAACAACATGGAAATACCATCTACACCGAGATAGTAATGGATGTTGAAACGTGTAATCCAGTCGTGCTGTTCAACAAACTGCATGTTGCTCGTCGTTTTATCAAATCCAGTGTACAGAGGCAAAGTGACCAGAAAACCCAGCACACTGCCAACCAGAGATAAGATACGAGCCAGCGGAGCGTTTTTGTCGTCGCCAGTTGCCAGAACCAGAATACCGAAAAGAATCGGCAACCAGATCGTAACGCTAATTACAGGTAGTCCAAAGATCATGCTGTATTTCCTTCACTTTAATATCAACTCCCTCAATCACCCTTATCCGGTGAGCCACGCCGCCCCTTAAAGGGAAAGCGTGGCAGGGGTTAGCTCTTATGCAAACCAGTTACGAATAGTCAACAAGACAAACACACCAACGATCATCGTGAACGCGTAGTGGTAAATATAACCGGACTGGAATTTGCGTACCACGCTAGAAATTTTACCTACCAGATTGGCACTGCCATTCACAATCAGTCCATCAATCAAGTACTTATCACCGAACTTGCCCAGGTATGCGCTCAGGCCACGGGTACCCCCAGCAAAGAACCAGTCATTAAAACGGTCAAAGTAATACTTGTTATCCAGCAAGGTATAAATCCACTGGAAGCGTTTTTGAATCGCGGCAGGAATATCGGGACGCTTCATATAGAAGAACCAGGATGTTGCCACGCCAGCCATTGCCAACAAGAACGGCAAACTAAGCAAAGAATGGAATGCCATATCGAACGCACCATGGAATTCTTCTTTCATCTCCAGGAAGCCTTCAGCATGTTCTGGTGAGATAAAAATCGCATCCTTGAAGTAGTTGCCGTACAGCATGGGTTCAACGACAATGTAGCCGATTACTGCGGAAGGGATTGCCAGCAAAACTAACGGCAGCCAGACTACCCAAGGGGTTTCATGTGGCTTATGCCCTGGAGCCAAGCCGTGATGATGATCCTGGGCAACTTCTTCGTCAGCATGATCCCCCGCGTGTTCTGCGTGATGCGGCTTACCGAAACGCTCTTCGCCGTGGAATACTAAAAAATACAGCCGGAAAGAGTAGAACGCGGTAACAAATACCCCCGCCGCGACCGCAAAGTAAGCGAACCCAGAACCTGCCAAATGTGAGTATTCAACTGCCTCGATGATGCTGTCCTTGGAATAGAAGCCCGAGAAAAAGGGTGTCCCGATCAACGCCAGCGAACCAATCAGGAAGGTAATCCAGGTATAGGGCATGTATTTTCGTAAGCCCCCCATATTGCGGATATCCTGGTCATGATGCATACCCATAATCACACTACCTGCGGCGAGGAATAACAATGCCTTGAAAAACGCGTGCGTCATCAAGTGAAAGATACCCACCGAATAGGCTGATGCGCCGAGTGCCACAAACATGTAACCGAGTTGAGACAAGGTGGAGTAAGCAATCACGCGCTTGATGTCGTTCTGGATAATGCCGAGGAATCCCATGAACAAGGCGTTAATCGCACCGATAATCATAATGAAGGATAAGGCGGTATCGGACAACTCGAACATGGGTGACATGCGCGCAACCATGAAAATACCGGCGGTAACCATTGTTGCTGCATGGATCAAAGCAGAGATAGGGGTCGGACCTTCCATCGAGTCTGGCAACCAGACATGCAAGGGAAACTGTGCCGACTTACCCATTGCTCCGATAAATAACAGAATACAGATTGCCGTAATCAAGTTGACCGATATACCGGCAATCGGTGCCATATCATCCACATGACTCGCAACATTGGCAAAAACTGCTGCGTAATCAAGCGTGCCAAAAACCATCAGTATCAAACCGATGCCGAGCAAAAAACCAAAGTCGCCGACACGGTTGACCAGAAAAGCCTTCAAGTTCGCATAAATAGCCGTTGGCCGGGTATACCAGAAGCCGATTAGCAAGTATGAAACCAGCCCCACTGCCTCCCAACCGAAGAACAGTTGCATGAAGTTGTTGGACATCACCAGCATCAGCATGGAGAAAGTAAACAGCGAGATATAGCTGAAGAAACGTTGGTAACCTGCATCCTCTGACATGTAACCGATGGTGTAGATATGCACCATCAACGAAACTGAGGTGACCACCAGCATCATAGTTACAGTCAGCCTGTCAATCAGGAAGCCCACATGAAAACTGGTGTCACCAGAAGTCAGCCAAGTGTAAACGGGGCCATTGAAAGTGTGCCCTGCCATCACATCCAGATAAATCTGAATGGATGAGAACAGCGCAACGCCCACCAAAGCAATGGTCAAGCGGTGCGTCATGGTTCGTCCCAGCAGCTTACCGAACAGACCCGCAGCGATTGCGCCGAACAAAGGAGCCAGAGGCACCAACAAATAATAGGTTTGCATGTCCATTACATCAGCCTTTCAAACTGCCGAGATCATCAACGTTAATAGTGCGCAGATTGCGGAATAGCACCACCAGAATCGCCAGACCGATAGCTGCCTCGGCAGCCGCCACCGTCAAGATAAAGAAAACGAAGACTTGCCCGGATACATCGTTCAAATAGTGCGAAAAAGCAACGAAGTTGGTATTTACCGCCAGCAGCATCAACTCGATAGACATCAGCAGAATAATCACATTCTTGCGATTCAGGAAAATGCCTACCACGCTGATGGCAAACAGCACCGCGCTAAACACCAGATAGTGTGAAAGGGTCAACATATTATAATTTTCGCTCCCTTGGTTAACTCGGATAGTGGCAAGTGGTTAGTGGAACACCCCACTACGACTTGTCACTCGCCAGACTTTATTTACTTGAAACTTTATTTTCAGACGGCATTTTTACAATACGCAAACGATCTGCCTTCTTGGCTTTAACCTGCTCAGCCACATTTTGCGACTTGACCCCCGAACGGCGGCGCAAAGTCAGTGCAATTGCAGCAACCATTGCGACCAGCAGTATTACTGCCGCGATCTCGAACGGATAAACATAGTCGGTATAAAGCAAGCGTCCCAACTCTTTGGTATTACTGTAATCAGCGCCGTGAACAACGGCAGTTGCAACATCGGCAGTCTGAGTTGAACCCAACACCCAGATCATTTCAAAAACCATCAAACCTGCCAACAATGCGCCAAACGGGAACCAGCGCCAGAAGCCTTCACGCAACTGCAACAGATTGATGTCCAGCATCATCACCACGAACAAGAACAAAACCATCACCGCGCCGACGTAAACCAGCACCAGCGCAATGGCAAGAAACTCGGCTTCGAGCAGCATCCAGATACCGGCTGCACTACAGAAAGCCAGCACCAAATAAAGCGCCGCATGAACAGGGTTGCGTGCGATAACTACACCCACTCCAGCCATGACGGTTATTGACGCGAATAGATAAAATGCTACATCTACGAAACTCATGAATTCACCCCTTAAAAGCTGTTAGTGGTATGTGGGCAGCGAAAAACCAGACTCACTACTCTCCACTCCCTACTATCTGTATTTCGCATCCGCTGCCCTGTCCTTGGCAATCTGCGTCTCATTTTTATCGCCAATCGCCAGCAGCATCGGCTTGGTGTAGTACAAATCACTACGATTTTCACCGTGATATTCAAAAATCCTCGTCTCTACAATCGCGTCAACCGGACAGGATTCTTCGCAAAATCCGCAAAAAATACACTTGGTCAAGTCTATGTCATATTGCGTAGTGCGCCGTGTACCATCCTCACGCTCGGCCACCTCAATCTTGATAGCCAATGCCGGACAGACCGCTTCGCACAACTTGCAACCGATGCAACGTTCTTCACCGTTTGCATAGCGACGCTGCGCGTGCAAACCACGAAAGCGAAAACCCTGTGGCGTTTTTTCTTCTGGGAACTGCACCGTAATTTTGCGCGCAAACATATACCGACCTGTTAATGCCATCCCTTTTAGCAATTCAAAGAGCAGGAAGGTTTTAAAGAAATCTCTGATTTTTTCCATTTTATATCCTCGTGCGAACGCGATTAAAGCGTCCTACCACAGCCAACAGGAAGTCTGCATCCATGCGCCAACTACCACGACCCAGATGATCGAAATTGGAATAAATACTTTCCAGCCCAGACGCATCAACTGGTCATACCGGTAGCGCGGGAAAGTTGCTCGAAACCACAAAAACAGAAACAACACAAAGCACGCTTTACCTAACAGCCAGATCATGCTGTCAGGCAAGAAAGGCACCGGTGATAGCCAACCTCCCATGAACATAATGGATGTCAGGAACGCCATCAGAATCATATTCGCGTATTCACCCAGGAAAAACAGCGCAAACGCCATACCTGAATACTCGACGTGGAAACCCGCGACAATTTCGGACTCGCCTTCGGCAACGTCAAACGGCGCGCGGTTAGTTTCAGCTACACCAGAAATCAGATATACCAGAAACATTGGGAACAGCGGGACGATGTACCAGTTAAGCGCGCCATAGCCACCTTGCTGCCCTTTGACAATTTCACCAAGATTCAGGCTTTGTGCCGCCATCAGCACAGTCACCAGCGCGAAGCCCATGGCTATTTCATATGACACAATCTGCGCTGCGGAACGAAGACAACCTAAAAAAGCATACTTGGAGTTCGATGCCCATCCGGCAATGATCACCCCATAGACCCCCAGCGAAGTCATCGCCAGCACATAGAGCAGACCGGCATTGACGTTGGCGAGTACCAGTTCCGCATTAAACGGTATGACCGCCCAAGCAGCCAATGCGGGCATCAACACCATGATCGGCGCGATTACAAACAAAAACTTGTTCGACCCGCTGGGAATGATGATTTCTTTCATAAACAGCTTAAGGCCATCGGCCAGCGGCTGTAACAGACCGAAATAGCCGACCCGGTTTGGACCAATACGAATTTGCATCCAGCCGATAACTTTACGTTCAGCCAGCGTCAAATAAGCAACAGCGCCCATTAGTGGACCGACTATCAAAACAATCTTGAGAACAGTCCAAACAGGCAACCAAGCAGAACCTAACAGGGTTTTTATGGGTTCAAGCCATTCCATCATGCACGCTCCACGGTTATCGTTCCAAACATCGCACCCAGAGTTGAGGTAGCTTGATGTCCTGCTGCGACGCGTGCTACCCCTTGAGGCAATCGGTCGTCCATTGCTACCGCCAGGCTCACACTGGCATCTCCCTGTTTGACAGTTACCAAATCACCGCACTGCACACCCAGTTTCTGCAACTCATTGCCGTGCAAGATGATGCAAGGCGATGCGGCATCATGCGTTTTCTGTAAAGAATCAGCACGTCTGACCACTGCGTCAGCATAATAAATAGGCACATCGCTGACACGCTGCAAATCTGCAACTGTCGCTGCCGAATTGAGCTGTAAAGGGACACCTGAAATATGATTGTTCAACTTGCTTGCCATCTGAGCCGTATCCAGCGCCTCGTCACGAACCGCTTCACTTGAATCGTAATCAAAGCCAGACACATCCATCAGATTACCCAACACGCGCAGCACTTTCCACGCCGGTCGCGCTTCGCCCAATGGTTTTACCGCACCCTTGAAGCTTTGCGCACGACCTTCAGTATTGATGAACGTACCAGAAGTTTCGGTGAATGGGGCAATAGGCAACAACACATCTGCGTATTCCGTGGCGTGATGTTTATAAGCAGAAAGCGCCACCACCATGTCAGCCGAACGCATCGCGCTCATTGCTTGCTGCGCATCATGCATATCCAATTCAGGCTCAACGTTCAGCAGCAAATAAGCCTTGCGTGGTTTAGCCAGCATTTCTGCTGCATTCATACCGTGACCATCGCCAGCGAAAGGCACTGCATCAGCGAGATAAGCACCAACGCTGTTAGCTGCCTCACCCAAATAGCCGAACTTGGCATTTGACAGGAATGCAATTTGTTCGCAAATCACGGAAATCTGCGATGCTTGCGGATGTTGTTGCGCAAAGTTACCCAGCAAAACGGCAGCATGCTTTCCGTCAGCCAAACTATGCGCAATCGCACGAGCCGAATCAGCAACATTTACCTTGCCGATAGCTTGCTGAACATCGGCAGACAAAGTAGCCTGCTTTTCTTCAGCCAGAGCTTTCAGTACCTGCGCCAACACATTAAGGATCTCGCTCGGTACAACAATCGCCTTGTTTGCGACTGGCATCAGCAAATCATCATCGCTGGAATGCACCAGATTCGCCTCGCCGCCATTTTTGACAGCCTGACGTATGCGCTGCGCCAACAAAGGATGATCCTTGCGCAGGAAACTACCCACGATCAGGAACCGATCACATTGATTGATTTCAGCGATCGGCATACCTAACCACGGTGCACCGGCCTGCTTGCCATCGGCGCTGAAGTCGGACAAACGTGTACGCGTATCAATGTTTCCGCTACCCATGCCACGCAGCAATTTTTGCAGCAAGTACAGCTCTTCAAGTGTGCTATGCGGCGTTGCCAGTGCGGCAATCTGTTCAGCCCCCGCACTACCGGAAATCTGATGCAAGCCATTGGCTACATATTCAAGTGCTGTCGCCCATTCCACTTCTAACCACTTACCATCCTGCTTGAGCATAGGCTTGGTCAGGCGTTGCGCAGAATTCAGACCTTCATAGCTGAACCTGTCCTTGTCGGAAATCCAGCATTCGTTGATGTCTTCATTTTCGACTGGAACAACGCGCGCAACTTTATTATTTTTAATATGTATCGCCAGCGGAGCACCCAATCCATCGTGAGGACTCACAGACTTGCGGCGTGACAACTCCCAACTGCGAGCGGTGTAGCGAAAAGGTTTGCTGGTCAGCGCGCCAACCGGACACAAATCAATCATATTGCCGGACAACTCGGAATCCACCGTGCTGTTGACGAAACTCATAATCTCGGAATGTTCGGAACGATTTGCCATTCCCAATTCCATCACTCCGGCAATTTCCTGACCAAAGCGGACGCAACGCGTACATTGAATGCAGCGGGTCATCTCATTGGTAGAAATCAGCTCCCCAACACTCTTGGACATCACGACACGTTTTTCCTCGGTATAGCGAGAAACGCCACCACCATAACCGACCGCAATATCCTGTAACTGGCATTCGCCACCTTGGTCACAGATTGGGCAATCCAGGGGATGATTGATGAGCAAAAACTCCATCACGCCTTTTTGTGCTTTCGCTGCCAGTTCAGAATGGGTATGCACCTTCATGCCATCGGAAGCAGGCGTAGCGCAAGCCGGTAGCGGCTTGGGAACTTTTTCCACTTCAACCAGGCACATCCGACAATTAGCCGCGATGGATAATTTCTTGTGGTAACAAAAATGCGGGATATACACACCCGCCTTATGCGCAGCATCCATCACCGTAGAACCGCGTTCGGTCTCGACTAATTTGCCATCAATTTCAATCTTGATCATTGCTCACCTTACCCGTCAGCCTTACACCAAGCAGCGCTTGTGTTCGATGTGATATTCAAATTCTGCCCTGAAATTCTTGAGCATACCTTGCACTGGCCACACAGCCGCCTCACCCAATGCACAAATTGTCCGACCGGCGATGTTGCCTCCAATGCTCAACAACAAATCCAGGTCTTCGGGGCGACCTTCACCATGCTCGATACGATGCACAATGCGATACAGCCAGCCCGTTCCTTCCCGGCAAGGGGTGCACTGACCACAAGATTCTTCATGATAAAAGTAGGAGAGTCTTTCCAGTGCGCGAACCATGCAGACTGTTTCATCCATCACAATAACCGCACCACTACCTAGCCCAGACCCCGCTTTTTGAATGGAATCATAGTCCATGGTCAAATCCATCATGACTTCGCCCGGCAATACCGGCATAGACGACCCGCCAGGAATAACTGCCTTGAGCTTGTGACCATTGCGTACTCCGCCTGCCATTTCGAGCAACTTGGCGAAAGGCGTTCCCATCGGCACTTCAAAATTACCGGGGTTGTTGACGTGTCCCGAAACGGAAAATAGTTTTGTACCCCCGTTGTTAGGCTTACCCAACTCCAGAAATGCCTGACCGCCATTGTTGATGATGTACGGGATACTAGCGAATGTCTCGGTGTTGTTGATAGTTGTTGGTTTACCATACAAACCAAAACTGGCGGGGAAAGGTGGCTTGAAGCGTGGCTGCCCCTTTTTACCTTCGATAGATTCGAGCAAGGCCGTTTCTTCACCGCAGATGTAAGCGCCGTAACCCAGATGATTGTGTAAATCAAACGAAAAATCCGAACCGAGAATCTTATCGCCCAGAAAACCTGCGGCTCGCGCTTCTTCGCAAGCTCGCTCCATATGTTCGTAGGCTTCAAATATCTCGCCGTGAATGTAGTTGTAACCCGTCTTCACATTCATAGTGTAGGCCGCAATTGCCATACCTTCTATCAGCAGGTGCGGGTTATACAAGAGAATATCCCAGTCCTTGCAAGTGCCGGGTTCGCCTTCGTCAGAGTTGCAAACAATGTATTTGTCACCGGCAAAATTGCGCGGCATGAAGCTCCACTTCAAACCGGTTGGAAAACCCGCGCCGCCACGACCACGCAAGGCCGACAACTTAACTTCTGAAATAATCACATCAGGCGACATTTGCTCGGATATAACCTTACGCAAAGCCTGATAGCCACCCGCTTTAAGGTAATTCTCCAAGGTCCACGGCTGATCGAAATCCATCGTGGTTTGAGTAACTGGACCTCTCATGATTTATCCAATTCTGCCAAAATTTGGTCAATCTTTTCATTGGTTAAACGACCACATAACTTCTTATTGTTAATCGCCAGTATGGGTGCGTCCTTGCATGTCCCCATGCACTCGCCTTCGCGCAGGCCATATTTGCCGTCAGCGGTCACTTCGCCCAAACCGATACCAAGCTTGGTCTTCAGGTAGGCTACCGTGTCTTCCGCGCCGCACAGAGTACAGGAAAGATTGGTGCAGATGGTCAATGTCGTTTTGCCCATTGGCTTGAGGTTATACATATGGTAGAAAGTCGCCACCTCGTACACCGCCATTTTTGCCATCCCCAGAAAATCGGCCACATCGGCCATATCGTCTGTTGATATCCAACCTTTTTCGTCTTGCACGAAGCGCAAAGCCGACATCACGGCAGACTGTTTCTGGTCAGCCGGGTACTTCTTTAATTCACGGTTGACGAGTTGTTGTATTTGTTCGGATAACATTAGCGGTCTATCTCTCCAAAAACGATGTCTTGAGTACCAATAATGGTCACCACGTCGGCGATCATATGGCCGCGAGCCATCTCATCCAAAGCTGCCAAATGCGCAAAACCGGGAGCACGAATCTTCAAACGATAAGGCTTGTTGGCACCATCCGAGACGAGATAAATACCGAACTCACCTTTAGGATGTTCAACCGCTGCATATGCTTCACCTTCAGGCACATGCATCCCTTCGGTAAACAGCTTGAAGTGATGGATCAATTCTTCCATGTTTTGCTTCATGGATTCACGCTTGGGCGGCGCATATTTATAGCTCTCTGCCATCACTGCCCCAGGATTCCTGCGCAACCAGTCTATACACTGTTTGATGATGCGATTACTTTGCCGCATTTCTTCGACACGCACCAGATACCGGTCATATGAATCACCATTGACACCAACCGGAATATCGAAATCAAGCTTGTCGTAAGCAGCATAAGGCTGCTTCTTGCGTAAATCCCACTCAACACCCGAGCCACGCAACATCGGCCCTGTCAACCCCAGCGACAGAGCGCGCTCCGGCGTAACAATACCGATACCAACAGTACGCTGTTTCCAGATACGGTTATCGGTCAACAGCGTTTCATATTCGTCTACATAAGTAGGAAAACGACGGGTGAAATCTTCCAGAAAGTCGAGCAAAGAACCTTGACGGTTTTCGTTCAGTCTCTTTACGGCTGCGGCATTGTGAATTTTTGATGCCTCGTATTGCGGCATACTGTCCGGCAAGTCACGATAAACACCACCCGGACGGTAATAAGCGGCATGCATACGCGCACCGGAAACTGCCTCATATGCGTCCATCAGGTCTTCACGTTCGCGGAAACAGTAAAGAAAGACCGTCATCGCACCGATGTCCAGACCGTGCGCACCCAGCCACATCAGATGATTCAAAATTCGTGTAATCTCGTCAAACATGACTCGGATGTACTGAGCGCGTAGCGGCACCTCAATCCCGGTCAGCTTTTCGATGGCCTGCACATAAGCATGTTCGTTGCACATCATGGACACATAATCCAGACGATCCATATAAGGCACGGATTGCAAGAATGTCTTGTGTTCGGCGAGCTTCTCTGTCGCACGATGCAGCAGACCTATGTGCGGGTCGGCGCGCTGTATCACTTCGCCATCGAGTTCCAGAACCAATCGCAATACACCGTGTGCGGCAGGGTGCTGCGGACCAAAGTTCATCGTGTAATTTTTAATTTCAGGCATGAGTGCGTCCTTAATTACAACCGTAGTTTTCTTCACGAACGATGCGTGGCGTGACTTCTCTTGGCTCAACCGTAACGGGTTGATACACCACACGCTGCTGTTCGGGGTCATAGCGCATCTCGACATGACCGGAAAGCGGAAAGTCCTTACGGAACGGGCTTCCCACAAAACCGTAGTCAGTCAAAATGCGGCGCAAGTCAGGGTGACCAGAAAACACCAAGCCGTACAAGTCGAACGCCTCGCGCTCATACCAGTTCGCCCCAGCCCAAACGTCCACCACCGAAGTCAGCACTGGAAAATCATCTTCTTCCGCAAAGACCCGCACACGCAGGCGCTGATTCTCGACCACCGACAACAACTGATAGACCACCGCAAAACGTTTGCCTTGCCACGCGCCATCACCATATTCGGAATAGTCCACGCCGCACAAGTCAGTCAACTGCGTAAAGCGCAGCCCTTGTGTATCATGCAAACGCCGCATCACCTCTAACATCTCAGCCGCTCTGACCACGATGGTCACTTCACCCAGGATTTGCTTGACGCTGACCAATTGCTCGGCGAACAACTCAGTCAACACCTCACTCAATGATTTTTTATCGCTCGTCATAACTCACCCTAGCGCGCTATCGTATTAGTTCGTTTGATCTTATTCTGTAACTGGATTAGACCAAACAATAAAGCCTCAGCCGTCGGCGGGCAGCCTGGCACATAAATATCTACCGGCACGATACGATCACAACCGCGCACCACCGAGTAAGAGTAGTGGTAATAGCCACCGCCATTCGCACACGACCCCATGGAAATCACCCAGCGTGGCTCGGACATCTGGTCATAAACCTTACGCAAGGCAGGCGCCATCTTGTTACATAACGTACCCGCCACGATCATCACGTCGCTTTGCCTCGGACTGGGGCGAAACACAATACCGAAACGATCCAGATCGTAGCGCGAAGCACCTGCCTGCATCATTTCCACCGCGCAGCAAGCCAGACCAAAGGTCATAGGCCACAGCGAACCAGTACGCGTGTAATTGATAACGGTGTCGAGCGTCGTCGTAACGAAGCTCTTTTCCAGAATGCCTTCTATTCCCATTCCAAGGCCCCTTTCATCCATTCATAGACAAAACCAACCACGAGGATAGCCAAAAATATCATCATGGAAACGTAACCGAACATACCAATTTCCTTGAGTACGATAGCCCATGGGAAAAGAAATGCAATTTCGAGATCAAACAGAATAAACAGAATGGCAACAAGGTAATAGCGCACATCGAATTTCATGCGCGCATCTTCAAATGCCTCAAAGCCACACTCATAGGGAGATAATTTTTTACTATCAGGACGATGCGGGGCAGCCAGTCTGCCCAACAGCATTGGCAGCACCCCAACAGCCAAACCAACACAGATGAACAACAGTACCGGAAAATAGTTTTCCAACATTGAGCTTCCCCCCTCTGTAGGCAATTCGTGACTGACCTGTGAAGTCGAATCAGAATTGCTATGCAATTGTTTTTATGGCGATTGATACACAGGCATCAATTTGTTTTATTGCTTTATTATTTTTATGTACTGCTTTTATTGTTTTTATCTACTTCTTAAACTGGTGCGGATGGGGAGACTCGAACTCCCACGCCCTTATCGGGCACAAGCACCTCAAGCTTGCGTGTCTACCAATTCCACCACAACCGCAATTATTTTAAATCAACACCGGTTACTTCGGAATCTCCTTGGACTTCGAGGCATCCACCGGAGCAGGCGCGGTCGCTTTTATTGCACTGGCATTCACTTTATCCATCACGCCTTGCTGCCGCTCTTGATGAGAATACAGGTAAGTCAACGATAAACTGGTAATAAAAAAAAGCGTAGCCGCTACTGCCGTACTACGACTTAGAAAATTGGCCGAACCACTGGAACCGAACAGACTACCTGCCGACCCCGTACCGAATGCAGCCCCCATATCGGCACCTTTACCATGTTGCACCAATACCAAGCCACATAACACAACCGATACCAGCAGATGCAATACCCAAACAAATGTTTCCACTCAAAACTCCAAACCACTTAATTATTATTGTGCTGCGCGACAAATCGCCACAAAATCATCCGCCACCAAAGAAGCGCCACCAATCAGTCCACCGTCAATATCCGGCATCCCAAACAATTCTGCCGCATTATTCGGCTTGACGCTACCGCCATAAAGAATCTGCAATTTCTGCGCCACCGCCGCATCGTGCCCGGCCACGCGTTGACGAATAAAGGCATGAACCGCTTGCGCCTGTTCAGGACTAGCCGTCTTGCCTGTGCCTATCGCCCATACCGGCTCGTAAGCAATCACCGCCTTCGACAGCGCCGACGCGCCGAAGCGCGCCAATACCGCGTCCAACTGTGTACCGACCACCTGCTCCATCACACCGGACTCACGCTCAGCCAGCGTTTCGCCTACACAAAAAATGGGCTTCATGCCCGCTTTTTGTGCAGCTTCAAACTTCGCCCCTGCAATCTCATTGCTTTCGTGAAACAAACCGCGACGCTCCGAATGACCGATGATGACGTAGCTACAACCAAAATCTGTCAGCATACCCGGAGCGACTGCACCGGTAAAAGCCCCCTCTTCCTGAGGACTCAGATTTTGCGCACCCCACGCCACATTACTACCTTGCAACAGGGATTGTGTTTGCGACAAATAGGGATAAGGAACACAGACGGCGTAATCAGCATTACGCAGCTCACTGACACCTGCCAATACGCCTTGAAGCAATGCCTGGTTACGAGCCAGACGACCATACATTTTCCAATTTCCAACTACCAGTTTGCGACGCATCGTTATCAATCCAGTGAGCTTTTAAAGTTTCGCAATCGTACCCGCGAACGGCCTTGCGGTCAACGCAACATTCCAAAATATTGCCCGAATACCCGCATTAAAGCACCTGCACCGCAATTTCATCGCGTTTTTCGACGATGCGGTTGTGTTCATCCACATACACCAGTTGCGGGTGAAACGACTGCAATTCGGCGGCGTCGAACATCGCGTAACTGGCGATAATCAAAATATCGCCGGGAGCCGCCTTGCGCGCCGCCGCGCCATTCACGGAAATAATCCCCGAACCGCGCTGCCCGCGTATCGCATAGGTCGTGAAGCGTTCACCGTTATTGACGTTATAAATATCAATCTGCTGATACTCGCGGATGTCAGCGGCCTCCAGCAAATCGTCATCTATCGCGCACGAGCCTTCATAGTGCAACTCGGCGTGCGTGACATGCACCCGGTGCAACTTGGCTTTAAGCATGATTCTTTGCATGAGAGACCTATCCTTTAAACGGGGCGCGGATTATATATGATGTTGCGCATAGACATAAAGGGCGACAATCCAACCCATCGCTGAATAGCAATTTTTCTACCTACAATTCACTTTGATGACATTCAGTTGGTAAGCTATCCCACTGTTTACATACAGGTAATCCGTATCGGAAGCTGACTCGCAAGATCAAGCCACTACCGGATGCCACGCTGAAAACGATAGCCTTTGTAGCTGAGTACCACACCTTCCGGCGTAATTTGTTCCAACTTGAGTCCCGGCACCACGATCTCACCTTCGTGCAACGTCTGGGAATTGATACCCACAAGACGATTCGCGGGTGCGCTTGAATAGGCATGAAATTGAATGGTCATGACAGGTAACTCCTGCTGAATCCCGGCAGGCAAATCGGCTATTGAGTTGACTTGCGACCGCGCTGCATCAGCTTCGCCGGAAGGCTTATCAGCCAGATGCGCCGGGGGCGCGACAACCACACTCGGCGCTGCCGCCGTAACGTGAGCGGGGATAGGCGGCTGTACCACAGGGTTTGTGCTTGCCCCCTGCAATGTCTGATCCATTCTTTTAACAATTTCAGGCTTCCTGACAATGACAGCATTTTGCAGGATTTCAGGATTCGCCACGGGTTGCTGCGCGAGCCGAACAACCGATTCCACAGCACCGGGATTGACCTCATGAGCCACTTGCACAGTCTGCCATGGCCGCAACCATATAATTGCGACCGCCACGCCCGACAGCACCGCCGCAAGCAACCCGTAATACAAAAACCGGGGGGGCTGCGCTGTCGCGAATGTTAGCTGCGCTGTCGGCAAGGTGGGCGTTACGCCACGATGACGCTGCTGATCGGATTTTTTGAGCGCCTCCAAAATATATGACATAGCTATTTTTCCTTTGCAACTCTAACCAGCTTGGGTGCGGCCAAATCCGCCGCAAGACTCAGGCGCATGAGGGTCTGCGATCCGACTGCGCCATCCGGAATAAGCCCCTCGGCAAGTTGGAACTGCTTGACCTGACGCACCATGTATTCATTGAAAACCGGATGTTGATCCGGTTCGGCAGCTTTGCCACCCATCAGCGCAAGTTGTTTAGCCAGCCATTCCACTGCGGGGCCACCTTCACCCAACTTGATCTCACTGCTGTCAACCGGCGGCATACGCCACAGCAGTATGTAGCGTCCAGACCATTGTTCGGCAAGCGCGCCTAGCGCAACCGTTTGTGTTTCTTTACCCACCTTGAAAGTAGCGAGATGATCATCCAGCCCGGTTAACAGCGCATAAAATTCCTGCCCATCTTCGTCATGCAGCAGCAAAATCGCAGGGCGGTTCATCTGGCGCAGATCACCCAGTCCACCGCGAGCCGTACGACATTGCAGCCCTGATACGGCTACCTGAAGGCAACTATCTTGCCCTTGATATTCCAGCCCCCACGCCAAAAATAGCGCGGTATAAGCCCGCACTTCGCTATCCGCGATAGCCTCGCCCCCCGGCCATTTCAAGACAGCAGAGATAATCGGCAATGGCGGCTTGGCAACTACGGGTTTAACCTTAGCGACAGCCTGTACTGGCTTAACCGGGTGAAAAGCACTTGTCAGGTACATCACCGCTGCCAATACCATACTGGCCAGCAACACCACAACAAGCCCCTGCCAGAGGCTGCGGTGCGATACCGCAGGACGATGGAACACCTCGCGCGCGGCTTGCGCGAGTGTCGCACGATCAACACGATCCTTACCTTGCACGAAAGCACCCAGCAGCGCCCGGTCACACAGCACATTGATGATGCGTGGAATGCCGCTGCTCAAGCGGTATAGCTTGTTCATCAAGGCAGCCGGAAACAACTGGCGCTGAGTGCCCGCAACTCCCAGACGATGCTGCACATAAGCAGACACTTCCTGCTTATCCAGCGCGTCCAAGTGATAGCGCGCAATAACGCGTTGCGCGAGCTGGCGTAGTTCCGGTCGCGCCAGCATCTCCGCCAGCTCGGGCTGTCCCAACAGGATAATCTGCAATAATTTGCACTGGTTCGTCTCAAGATTGGTAAGCAGGCGCATTTGCTCCAGAACGTCAGAAGAAAGATTTTGTGCCTCATCAATAATCAGCACAGAATGCCGCCCTCTGGCATGAGAATCGAGCAGGTAGGCATTGATGCAATCTACGAACACCTTGACGCTGGTGTTGTCGGATGGATAAACGATGCCAAATTCTGTGCAGATCGTCGCGAGCAACTCCGCCACGGTCTGTTTTGGATTAAATATGTAAGCCACATCACAGGATTCGGGGATTTGCTCAAGCAGGCAACGGCATACCGTGGTCTTGCCCGCCCCCACCTCCCCCGTCAGCAACACAAAGCCGCCGCCAGCATTTACACCATAGAGCAAATGGGCAAGTGCCTCCTGGTGGCGCTGGCTCATATAGAGATAACGCGGATCAGGAGCGATTGAAAAGGGGGCTTCAGTGAGGCCAAAGAAGTTCTGATACATTGTCGGCCTGAACGTTAAAAAGACGGTGCATTATAACGGCATGCTCCTTATGTCGGTACATCCTGGGGAAGCGCTGTTGGAATGGACGTGGGTACGACAAATTCGCGCCTTCATCGAATTATGCAGGATGAAGCCGCAACCCACGAATATTATTTAACCTCATGATATTGTTGGTAAATTTAAGTTAACTTCCAGACTTCGGTTCATCCGGGACGCTACCAGAAAATCGGCACGACAACGGTGCTAGACAGCGTCAACTTCGACGTTATCCAGCAGACGGGTTTTACCCAGACGCGCGGCCGCTAGGATCACCCACGCATTCTGCTCAAGGCTCGCTGGTTGCAAATCCGACTGATTGCGCACCGAGACATAATCCACCTGCCACCCCCAACCGGTCAGCGCCAGAATAGCCTGCTTTTCCAGCAATCCGAAATCCAGTACACCGTGCAAAATATCCTGGCGCATGCCTTCCAGCGTCCGGCTTAATGACACCGCCTCGCCCCGTTCCC
>PEUR01000083.1 GCA_002780675.1 Gallionellales bacterium CG03_land_8_20_14_0_80_55_15
AAGAAACCGGATTCCGGCTCCTGTATCGCAGTACGGGGCAGGCAAGGCCGACAAACCTGCGACTTGCCAGTGCCTGTCCCCTAAGGGGTGTGTTGGCTTAGTCGTATGGTTAGCCGTTCCTGGGTTTCGCGTTACAAGGATTTTCAGGGGCATAAGCCGTAGGTTATGCCCTCGGCGAAGCCTTATGCCCTCGGCGAAGCCTTATGAAAGCGCCTTTTGCATGCGTGCCAGTGCGTTGGTGAGATTTTCCATCGAGGTGGCGAAGGACAGGCGGATGTAGCCTTCGCTGCCGAACGCCGAACCCGGTACCACCGCTACACCCGCTTCCAGCAGCAGGTATTCGGACAGTGCGATGTCGTTGGCTTCCTTGATGAGACCTTTTTTGTACAGTGCGGCGATAGCCTGACGCGCATCGGGGAAGGCATAGAACGCGCCGCCCGCCATTAAGCACTTTAGTCCCGGTATTTTATTCAGCTCGTTGACCACAAATACATGGCGTTCGCGGAAGGCCTTGATCATCGGCGCGAGGCAGTTTTGGTCGCCGTTCAAGGCGGCTTCCGCCGCTACTTGCGAGATTGAGGTCGGGTTGGAGGTGCTTTGCGACTGGACTTTTTCCATCGCCGAGATGATTTCTTCGGGGCCTGCCGCATAGCCGATGCGCCAGCCAGTCATCGCGTAAGCCTTGGACACGCCGTTCAACATCAGGGTGCGCGCATACAGGTCGGGGCAGGCATCCAGAATGTTGACGAACTTGCCGTCAATCAGCGCGATGTGTTCGTACATGTCGTCGGTGGCGATCAGGATTCTCGGGTATTTGCGCAGCACTTCGCCCAATGCCTTGAGGTCTTCCAGCGTATAGACCGCGCCGGAAGGATTGCTGGGGCTGTTGATGACCAGCATTTTGGTTTTGGGCGTAATCGCGGCTTCCAGTTGCGCGGCGGTCAACTTGAAGCCCTGCTCGATGTCGGCTTCCACGATAACCGGTGTACCTTCGGCGATGATGACGATATCGGGATAGGACACCCAGTAAGGGGCAGGGATGATGACTTCATCGCCGGGATCAATCACCGCCAGCGAGAGGTTAAAGAAACTTTGCTTGCCGCCGCAGGAAACCAGAATTTGCTTGGCGGTGTAGGTCAGGTTGTTGTCGCGCTTGAACTTGGCGATGACGGCTTTTTTGAGCGAGGGCGTGCCGCCTACGGCGGTGTATTTGGTGAAGCCCGCGTTGATAGCGACTATCGCGGCATCCTTGATGTGCTGCGGCGTGTCAAAATCCGGTTCGCCTGTGCCTAATGCGATAATGTCTTTGCCTTCTGCCTTGAGTTGCGCGGCGCGCGCCGAGACAGCCAGAGTAGGGGAGGGTTTGATGGCTTGAACACGTTTGGATAGGGACACGATATTTCCTCGGATGATGAACAATGCCGCGAATTATACACGCACCAAACCAATAAATAATCGGCAGTCGCCGTGTGAAAAAAGCAGGTAGGTCGAATTGAGGAAGACTCGATTTCCTTACCTTCTATATCGGTTCGGAATGTTCCTGTATTGGAAATTCTGGTCAATAGAGCCAAAGGTTTACGTTTACCTAATGTTTAACCGGATTCCCGCTTGCGCGGGAATGGTGCGGTTAATGGGTTGCGGCAGTGGTGATTAAAGCAGTGGCACGATCATCAGTGCGACGATATTGATGATTTTAATCAAGGGGTTAATCGCGGGACCAGCGGTATCCTTGTAGGGGTCGCCGACGGTATCTCCCGTGACTGCCGCCTTGTGGGCTTCCGAGCCTTTGCCGCCGAAGTTGCCTTCTTCGATGTATTTCTTGGCGTTATCCCACGCGCCGCCGCCAACGGTCATGGAGATGGCGACGAAGATGCCCGTGATGATGGTGCCGACCAGCACGCCGCCCAAGGCTTGTGCGCCGAGGGTCACACCAACGATGACGGGTACGGCAACCGGCAACAGGGAGGGAACAATCATTTCCTTGATGGCCGCGCGGGTCAGCATATCTACGCAAGTGCCGTATTCAGGCTTGCCGGTACCCTCCATGATCCCGGGGATTTCCTTGAACTGGCGGCGCACTTCGACGACCACTGCCCCGGCCGCGCGACCGACCGCTTCCATGCCCATCGCGCCGAATAGATAGGGGATCATGCCGCCGATGAACAGGCCGACAATGACCATATGGTTGGACAAGTCAAAGGTGGTAACCATGCCTAGTTTGGCATCCAACGCATGGGTGTAGTCGGCGAACAGCACCAGCGCGGCGAGGCCTGCCGAACCGATAGCATAGCCCTTGGTGACGGCCTTGGTGGTGTTGCCCACCGCATCCAGCGCATCGGTGATGACGCGCACCTCATCCGGCAAGCGGGACATTTCGGCGATGCCGCCCGCGTTGTCGGTGATCGGGCCGTAGGCATCAAGGGCGACAATGATGCCGGTCATGGACAACATGGCGGTGGCGGCAATCGCAATGCCGTACAAACCGGCCAGCGAATAAGCACCCATGATGGCCATGCAAACGACGATGACGGGCGCTGCGGTGGATTTCATGGAAACGCCCAGACCCGCGATGATGTTGGTGCCGTGTCCCGTGGTGGAGGCTGCCGCGATGTGGCGCACCGGCGCGTATTCGGTGGCGGTGTAATACTCGGTAATCCACACCAGTGCTGCGGTCAGCAGCAGGCCGATGAGCGTCGAGCCGTACAGGGCATTCACCGAATACACGCCGTTGTCGCCCATGATCCAACTGGTTAATGGATAGAAGGCGACGAGTGCCAGCACGGCGGATACGGCCAGCCCCCGATACAGCGCGTTCATAATTTTGCCGCCTGTCCGCACCTTGACGAAGTAAGTGCCGACGATGGAGGCGATGATGGAGAAGCCGCCCAGCACCAGCGGGTAAATCACCGCGTTCTCACCGGCATTCACCATCAACAGTCCGCCCAGCATCATGGTGGCGATGATGGTCACGGCGTAAGTCTCGAACAAGTCCGCCGCCATGCCCGCACAGTCGCCGACATTGTCGCCGACGTTGTCGGCGATCACCGCCGGGTTGCGCGGGTCATCTTCGGGGATGCCCGCTTCGACTTTGCCGACCAGATCCGCACCCACATCCGCGCCCTTGGTGAAAATGCCGCCGCCCAGCCGGGCGAAGATGGAAATCAGCGAGCCGCCGAAACCCAGTCCCACCAGCGCGTGAGTGGCATCATTTAGCGTTGAACCCGCGTTAATCAAAAAGGCGTAATAGCCTGCCACGCCCAGCAAACCAAGGCCTACCACCAACATGCCAGTAATCGCGCCGCCCTTGAAGGAGACATCCAGCGCCGCGTTGAGGCTTTCCCTGGCGGCTTCGGCGGTGCGGATGTTGGCGCGTACCGAGACGTTCATGCCGATGAAACCGGCAGCACCGGAGAGCAGCGCGCCGATGGCGAAGCCGATGGCGGTTTGCCAGCCCAGCGCTGCGAAGATGACGACAAAAAGCAGTGCGCCGACCACGGCGATGGTGAGGTATTGACGAGCCAGGTAGGCTGACGCGCCTTCCTGAATGGCGGCGGCGATGCTGCGCATGGTATCGCTGCCGGTCGGTTTGGATAGAATCCATTTGATGGAAAATACACCGTACAAGAGTGCAACTACGGCGCAGAACAAAGCGAAGCTCAAACCACCTGACATATTTTTCTCCCTGAGTTTAACCACGGACTGCCAACCTGCCGGTATTTTCCGGCTTTCGGAATCATAGCAGCATCCGGCTGAAAATTATGTACAACTATTGAATAATAAATTCGATTACTATTGACTTGTGTCAATTAGATGACATTGTTGTTCGTTTAGTATGTTCAAAATTTATGGGGGGGGAGATATGGCTATTGAATTGTTTAATAACGGAACACACCTGTGCTTGATGTTTGATGATCTGGCAGATGAGAGCGGGGATGTGGCGGTGCAGGCCAACCAATTTTTGATCGTGGATAACGGTCAGGGTGCATTGATTGACCCGGGTGGCAACATGACTTTTAACGGTCTGTTGATGGGCATGAACGAGCATTTTTCTTCCAAAAAACTGGAATACATCCTGGCTTCCCATGCTGATCCCGACATCATCGCTTCGGTGAATAAATGGATGATCCATGTAAATTGCAAGTTGGCTATCTCGGCTTTATGGGCGCGCTTTGTGCCGCATTTCTGTACTGCCGGGAATACCGCTGGACGGATATTGCCCATTCCTGATGAAGGCATGAATTTTTCGCTGGGCAATTGTACACTCAAGGCGATCCCTGCCCACTTCATGCACTCGGAGGGTAACTTTCAGTTTTATGATCCGGTCAGCAAGATTCTGTTCTCCGGCGACATGGGGGCATCGCTCGTTTCACATACCGATGCCGATACGCCTGTGACAGACTTCAATGCGCATCTCAAATACATGGAGGGTTTTCACCGCCGCTACATGATTTCCAACAAGATTTGCCGCTACTGGGTCAACATGGTGCGTCAGCTGGACGTGGAAATGATCGTGCCGCAGCACGGCAAGTCCTTCAAGGGCAAGAAAATGGTCAATCAGTTTCTGGATTGGATCGAGCAATTGCCTTGCGGTGTGGATTTGATGACTCAGGAAAATTACCGCGTTCCCAAGTAAATCCATTTGGGTAAATCGTAAATCCATTTGGGTAAATCCATTTGGGTAAATCCATTTGGGTAAATCCATTTGGGTAAATCCATTTGGGTAAATCCATTTGGGTAAATCAATCTGGCGGAGCGTAAGGCATTTCCCTGAAACTTTTTTGTCCACGAAAAAACGAAATTAACCAAATAAATCAAAATGTTACCTAGGCGATGCACCGCCGGACGATGGCGTTAATCGTGATAGGTATTTGAATTTGTTGGTGTTTTTCGTGGACAAATGTTTTATCGAGGTTTGTGTCCTGTCAGACATTACTCCGCTGTCAACGCGGCCAGTCCTGCTGCCGCAACCTGTCCGTCTTCACTTGAACGTACCCCGCTGATGCCCAATCCGCCGACTACCGTATCGCCGATGCGCAACGGTACGCCACCCTCTGCCGGAATGACGCGGGGCAAGGCGAGATGTATCAGCCGCCCGTTCATCACCGCATCCTCGGAAGTTTTGCTGGGGCGCTGAAACGCGACTGCCATGTAGGCTTTAGCGAGTGCGGTTTCCACGCTGCCGAACTGGGTGTCGTGGCTGCGTTGCAGGTAGAGCTGATGCCCGCCATCGTCCACGATAGCGATGACCACGCGCCAGCCGTTGCGTTGCGCTTCGGCTTCAGCGGCCGCTGCGATGCGTTTGGCATCTTGCAGGGTAAGAACGGGTTTGCTTGCCATTACGCGGCTACGCTCAGTGCCGCAAAAATTTGCGCGCAAATGTCGTCCACACTGCCCACGCCCGGGATTTTTACCGATTTCGGTGCGCTCATCGGGTCGTCATTGGCCCAGCTCTGGTAGTACGCGACCAGCGGTTTGGTTTGATCGTGATAGACATTAAGCCGTTTGAGAACCGTTTCTTCCGCGTCATCCTGGCGTTGTATCAGGTCTTCTCCGGTCAAGTCATCTTTGCCCGCTACTTTGGGCGGGTTAAATACGATGTGATAAGTCCGACCCGAAGCGGGATGGACGCGGCGACCGCTCATGCGCTTGATGATCTCAGTGTCCGCAACGTCAATTTCAACCACAAAATCAATCGGGATGCCGGCATCTTTCATCTCTTGCGCTTGCGGGAGGGTGCGGGGGAAACCGTCGAACAGGAAGCCATTGGCGCAGTCAGCGTCCTTGATGCGTTCTTTCACCAGGTTGATGATGAGGTCGTCCGACACCAGTCCGCCGGCATCCATGATGGATTTGGCAGCCAACCCAAGCGGTGTCCCCGCCTTGACCGCTGCGCGCAGCATGTCTCCGGTGGAGATTTGCGGAATGTTGAATTTTTCCCTAATGAAATTGGCCTGTGTGCCTTTACCGGCACCAGGTGCGCCTAATAGTATGATTCTCATGGTTTTT
>PEUR01000037.1:0-4091 GCA_002780675.1 Gallionellales bacterium CG03_land_8_20_14_0_80_55_15
TTGCTTATGGTGGGTCGGGCGAGATTCGAACTCGCGACCAACGGATTAAAAGTCCGCTGCTCTACCGGCTGAGCTACCGACCCGCAGCAAAGGAGCGCGAATTATACGCAATGGGCGCACTCTGTCAATAAAGAAAGTCCGGGAAGCGCAATTTTAATTCATAAAGCTGTCTTGTTTGACGCGCAACCCGCCGCTCGCACTCGATTACACCGGGTTATTGAACGAATCGGGCGCATTGCGATAACGGGTGGGATCAACGATGCCCGCAGCCTCAAAACCCGCGCGGCGCAGCCGGCACGAATCGCACAACCCACAGGCTCGGCCTTGTGCATCCGCCTGATAACAGGACACCGTTGCCGCATAATCCACCCCGAGCTTATTCCCTTGCCGGATGATTTCCGCTTTGGACAGATGCAGCAATGGGGCATGCAGGGTGAGCGGATGGCCTTCTATCGCCGCCTGAGTGGCGAGATTGCCCATGCGCTCAAACGCTTCGATGAAGGCTGGGCGACAGTCGGGATAGCCCGAGTAATCCACCGCGTTCACGCCGATAAAAATATCCTGCGCGTGTAGCACCTCGGCCCATGCCAGCGCCAGCGACAACATGATGGTGTTGCGGGCTGGAACATAGGTCAGCGGAATCCCGGCAGATTCATGTTGTGGCACGGCGATGTTGTTATCGGTCAGCGCAGAACCGCCGAAAGCGGTCAGGTCAATGTTGATGACACGATGCTCGTGCGCACCCAGCGTCCGGGCAACGCGCTGTGCGGCATCCAACTCGGAATGGTGGCGTTGCCCGTAATCCACGCTCAACGCATAGCACACATAGCCTTCGGCGCGTGCCATCGCCAGCACGGTGGCCGAATCCAGCCCGCCCGACAACAATACGACGGCATTTTTCATTAGTGACCTGCTTCGTTGTTCCATAAAATTTTGTGCAACTGCACCTGAAAGCGCACTGGCAAATGGTCGCGCAATATCCAGTCCGCCAATTGCGTGGCAGCCAGCGTTCCTTGCGCGGGCGAAAAGGTCACCTCACAGCTATCGGCAAGCCGCCTTTCCTTCAGAATTTCCTTTGCCCACCGATAATCCGGCTCATCGCACAACACGAATTTAATTTCGTCATGTTGCGTCAGCAAGGGCAAGTTTTCCCAGCGATTCCTGGCGGCTTCGCCGGACGCGGGGGTCTTGATGTCCACCACCCGCATCACTCGCGCATC
Organism: Gallionellales bacterium CG03_land_8_20_14_0_80_55_15; assembly: GCA_002780675.1. GTDB lineage: Bacteria > Pseudomonadota > Gammaproteobacteria > Burkholderiales > Gallionellaceae > Gallionella. Next base: position 1,221 of record PEUR01000037.1, read on the forward strand.
CACCCCGCCAATATCCAGCGCACCGCTGGTTTCCAACGACACGTCATATCCGGCATCGCACAAGGCCGTCAGCAAGGGCAGGCAATTTTTCTGCGCCAGCGGTTCACCGCCCGTAACAGTGACGTAGCGTGGCGCATATTGGGCGACTTGTTCGAGAATTTCAGCGAGGGATTTATTTTGTCCACCCGTAAAGGCATAGACGGTATCGCAATAGCCACAACGCAACGGACACCCGGTCAACCTGACAAACACCGTAGGCAAACCGATGCGGCGGGTCTCACCTTGCAGGGAGAAAAATATTTCGCTGATGCGCAGTTGCGCCTGTAATGCTGATTCGGACATGGGCGACTACTTGACGACAGCGAGCAATTGTTGCGCCTTGGCGGCGGCTGCACTATCGGGATATTTGGCGATAAGCTGTTTGAGGGTTGCCGTACTCGCCGCCAGTGCCTTTAACTCCTGCTGACAACCGGCAATATTTAACATCACCTCCGGCGCTTTAGGCGTATTGGGTTCAGCTTTGAGCAATGCCCGATAAGTCGCCAACGCAGGCTTGTAGTCATGCAACGCAAACTGCGCATTGCCCAGCCAATAGCGTGCGTTTGCAGCATGTACCGAATCGGGATAATTATGCAGAAATGTTTGATATGCCTTGGCTGCATCCACATGGTTACCGGCTTTTGACTGGCCATAAGCCGCTTCAATGGCGCGATTCTCTGTAGTGGGATCGTCGGAATCAACCGCTGCCGGCGCGCCGCCCTGGGTAGTCGAGACTACTGCACCTTCTGTGGGTTCCAAACGACGCAAACGCGTATCCAGATCCACATAAAAATCTTTTTCACGCTTCTCGGCATCCTGCAAGCCGTGCGCGAGTTCTTCGTTCTGACCGAGTAATTTACGGATTTCATTGTTCAATGCATCTATCTGACCTTGCAGGTCAAAAATTGATTTGGTCTGTTGCCTGCTCTGATCTTCCAGCTGAAGCACACGCGCCCCGACTTCCTGGATTTGTTTGCGCGCATCGTCGTCCGAAAACAACCCCGCCTGCGCGGGAACAGCGCAACACAAACCCAGCAACATCAAGGCGCGCAGCTTCATTATTTATGTCTTACTTGGCGTAGTTAATATCGGTACGACGATTTTTCGCCCAGGAAGCCTCATCATGAGTCGAACCGACCGGTTTTTCTTCACCGTAGCTGACGCTATCCAACTGTGCTGATTTTGCGCCGCCCAGCTCCAGCATCTTCTTCACGCCATCTGCACGACGTTGACCCAGAGCCAGATTATATTCATTGCTGCCACGTTCATCGCAATTCCCTTCCAGGCGGACCGTACGAGCGGGATTCTTGCTCAAATACGCGCCATGAGCCTGAACGACTGGCTTGTCGGCATCCTGCACTTCGGAAACGTCAAACGGGTAATAAACGCTACGCTTGGCAAGAATACTTTGTGGATCATTTAAAGCATCATCATACGTTTGTGCAGAGGAGGCCATAGCGACCGCTGGTGCGGCAGCCACAGGACTGGAAGCCGGTGTCGCGGCTGTTTCTTGGGGTTTCTGGCTGGCGCACGCGGCAAGGAGATTAAGCAACACGATACTGATAACGATCTTTTTCATGATAATTCCCTTTATATTCAAATGGTTAAATTACTGAGCAGGTCCCCAAACAGGCTCGCGCGCATCGCCGCTTTGCGTAAACATGTGCTGCTTGACACGACCGTCGCTGGAAACGGTCGCCAATATACCACGACCACGCGCCTCGCTGGCAAACAGGATGAGCTTGCCATTGGGCGCAAAAGTGGGTTTTTTCTCCCAACCTCCCTCGCTCAACATTTCCATTTGCCCGGTCTGAAAGTCCTGCGTAGAGATGTAGAACTTACCGCCACTCAGATGCGTAAAAACAAAAGACTTGCCATCTGGACTATAGCGCGGGGAATAACTGGTTCCGCCACCAAACGTCATGCGCTGTGCCGCGCCACCTTCGACCGGCATCCAATAAATCTGGGCGCTACCGCCCCGGTCTGAAGTAAACAACAAGGCTTGCCCGTCGGGAGAAAAATTAGGCTCGGTATCAATGCCGCTGCCATTGCTGACACGATGCAAATCACTGCCATCAGGACGCATCAGATAGATTTTTGAGCTGCCATCCCGCGTCAACACCACCGCCAACTGTTTGCCGTCTGGCGACCAGGCAGGCGCACTGTTGCTGCCGCGAAAGTCGGCCAACACCTTGCGTTGATTGGTATACAGCGATTGCACGAACACGGCGGCGTGGCCCGTCTCAAAACTCACATATGCAAGGTGGCTGCCATCCGGCGACCAGGCAGGCGACATGATAGGTTCATGCTGCGACAGCACGACCTGTTCGTTATAACCGTCGCTGTCCGCGACAATCAGGCTGAACTGCCGCCCTTGCCGGTTCACATAGGCGATGCGCGTACCAAACACGCCCTTGTTGCCAGTCAGTTTTTCGTAAATCAAATCGGCGATGCGGTGTCCGACAGCGCGCACTTGACCATCATTTGCCGACACGGCCTGTCCTATCAGCTCGACTTTTTTAACCACATCCAGCAAGCGAAATCGCGCTTCGACGCGACCATTGGCTTGCGCGCCAACCGTACCGATAGCCAGCGCTTCCGTGCCGCGCACCTGCCAATCCGCATAATTGACTTCGGCGGGCGCATGAGGAGACTTGCCCAACGGATCAACCAGACGGAACAGACCGCTACGCTGCAAATCGCCGGACACCACCTCGCCGATTGCCAGCCCCAGCTTTTCATCCCCGCCGAAAGGCACGATGGACACAGGAATCTGCTGCTCGCCCGCACCGATAATTTCAATATTCAATACTGCATTGGCCGTAGAGGCAC
>PEUR01000037.1:4231-8925 GCA_002780675.1 Gallionellales bacterium CG03_land_8_20_14_0_80_55_15
ACAATGTCACCAAAAATTCAGCGCGTGCATTGTCGGCTACCTCCGGCGGCATCACGACATTGCGCCTGATTTTGGCGGAAATTTTGCTGATATATTCATCCACCACCCGCCCCGTTGCCGCCTCTTGTGCCGCTTGATCACGCGCCGCTTGTTTATCCGCCGCCGCTTGAGCCGCTTTTTGACGCGCCGCTTGCAACTCTGCGGCTGAAGGTTTAGCGGGCTGAACGGACAGCTTTTTTACTTCCGGCGGCTTTGTAAGCCCGGGTTTAACTTCGATTTTCTTCTCGGGTTTTATCGCGGGCTTCTTGTCCGGCATCACGATGTCCGGCTTACGCTCCGCTTCCACCTCAAGGGGAACGACCTTTTCCGTCATTTCCCTGGCGGGGTTTGCCTTGGCCGGGATTTTCCTGGCTGGCGGCGCGTCAGGCATATCCGGCAGACTTTGCCACAGTTCCACGCTCATCACTTCAGGCGGTTGCGTTTGCCAGGAAAAGCCGAAATACAGAAAGGCAAAAAACGCACCATGCACCAGCACAGCCAAAATTCCGGCGGGAAGTTTATAAGGTTCTGGATAGACTGCCGTGTTCATTTTTTAGCTTGCATCAACAGACCGACTTTTTTGATGTGTTGCTGTTGCAGCACGTCCATCACGTTAATGACTTCCTCATAGCGCACGCTCTTGTCGGCGGAAATCACCACCGCCTGTTCAGACTGCCCGGCCTGCCCAGACTGACCGGCCTGCCTGGATTTGAGTATGGAAACCAGTTCTTCGCGCGACACGCGGCTTTCCTCATCCCCCTTGCTATGATCGCGCAACGCCAGCGAATTATCCCGCTTGATAATGACTTCCAAGGGGGCGGGTGCCGGCGTGGACGACTGGCTGACCTGCGGCAAATCCACCTGCCCCGGATTCATCATCGGCGCAGTCACCATAAAAATCACCAGCAACACCAGCATCACGTCTATGTAAGGCACGACGTTGATGTCATTCATAAGTTTGGTTTTGGAGCGCCGGTTAGACCTCATCATCACCTCCCCAAATCGCTATCCCTGCCGATTTCATGGCTGGCGCTGCAAGATGTTGGAAAACTCTTCGCTGAAACTCTCGAAACGCGTCGCCAGCCGGTCTATGTCATGCGCGTAGCGGTTGTAGGCCAGCACCGCCGGAATCGCTGCGAACAATCCCATCGCTGTGGCCACCAGCGCCTCGGCGATACCGGGCGCGACGTGCGCCAAGGTCGCCTGACCGACATTCGCCAGTCCGCGAAACGCATTCATAATGCCCCATACCGTACCGAACAAGCCAACGTAGGGGCTGACCGAACCGACCGAAGCGAGAAATGCCAGATGCGCTTCCAGCTTGTCCATCTCGCGCTGATAAGTCGCGCGCATCGCCCGGCGCGTACCGTCCATCACCGCGCTGCTATCCATGCCATGCTGCTTTTTCAGCTTGACGAATTCGACAAAACCCGCCGCAAAGATGCGCTCCAGCGCACCCTGATCGGCGCGCGCCGCACCACTGGACTGCTTGTAAAGATCATTCAGATTGGAATTGCGCCAGAATAACTCCTCAAACTCGCTGGTCAGGCGTTTTTCGCGGCGAATGGCAAACAGCTTGATAAAGATGTACCACCATGACAGCAACGACACCAGCAGCAACAGCCCCATCACCAGCTGCACCAGCACGCTGGCATTGCTAATCAGATGGACGAACGACAAATCCTGAGTAACTTCCATAGACACTTTCCCTTAATTATTCCGCTATTTCCACTGCGACTTTAACACTTCCGGCACGCTGACCGGCTTAAAACCCTCCAGCGACACGCACACCAGATGCACCTCCGCCTCGGTCAACAGCTCGTCACCACGCCGCACGGTTTGCAACAGCGTGAGGCGACTGCGCCCGATGTCCTTGACTTCTGCGGTCACGTCCAGCATATCGTCGAGCAGTGCGGGTCGCAGATAATCCAGCTTCATCGAACGCACCACAAACACTATGCCGAACGCTTTCATCAAACCGGCATTGCTGTAGCCGAAAGTGCGCAGCCACTCAGTCCGTGCGCGCTCAAAAAAGTTCACATAACTGGCGTGATAAACCACCCCGCCCGCATCCGTGTCCTGAAAATACACCCGCACCGGCCAGCTAAAAATTTTGTGCCTAGTCATCCAGTAAATCTCCATTGAGCAAATCATTCACCACCGCCAGGCCGAAATGGCGATAGGCGGTGGCGGTGGCCATGCGACCGCGCGGGGTGCGTTGCAAATAGCCTTGCTGGATAAGATACGGTTCCAGTACATCCTCGATAGTGTCGCGCTCTTCACCGATGGCGGCGGCCAGATTGTCCACGCCGACGGGTCCCCCCATGAACTTTTCGATGATGGTTTGCAACAGCTTCCGATCCATCACATCCAGCCCTTGCGTATCCACGTCCAGCATGGTGAGCGCGGCATCCGCCACCTTGCGCGTCGCGTCGCCGCCCGCCTTCACGTCGGCATAGTCGCGCACCCGGCGCAACAGGCGGTTGGCGATGCGCGGCGTACCGCGCGAACGACGGGCTATCTCCAGCGCGCCATCAAAAGACAGATTCATCTCCAAAAGTCCTGACGAACGCATCACGATGCGCTGCAATTCTTCCGGCGTGTAAAACTCCAGGCGCGACACGATACCGAAGCGGTCGCGCAGCGGGTTGGTCAACATGCCTGCCCGCGTGGTCGCGCCCACCAGCGTAAACGGCGGCAAATCCAGCTTCACCGAGCGCGCCGCCGGCCCTTCGCCGATCATGATGTCTATCTGGTAGTCCTCCAGCGCGGGGTAAAGAATTTCCTCCACCACGGGAGAGAGGCGGTGGATCTCGTCTATGAATAACACGTCGTTCGGCTCAAGATTGGTCAGCAACGCCGCCAAGTCGCCCGCGCGTTCCAGCACCGGCCCCGAGGTATGGCGCAAGTTCACGCCCATCTCGCGGGCGATAATCTGCGCCAGCGTAGTCTTGCCCAAGCCCGGCGGGCCGAACAGCAGGACGTGATCCAGCGGCTCTTTGCGCTGCTTCGCCGCCTGAATGAAGATTTCCAGTTGCCCGCGAATTTTTTCCTGACCGACGTATTCGTCCAACTGCTTGGGGCGCAGCGCGCGTTCCAGCGCCTCTTCCTGTTTGGATGCGACGGCAGTCGTGGTCAAACGCGGTTCGGCGGTGAGATTGTCGGTGTGGATCATATTGGGTTTTGGTGTTTATATTTGCAGTAGCTGGATTATCCCAGAAACGGCAGAACGGATAGCGATTTCTGTCTTGCCGTCAGACGACGAATATCAATGGTCAGCATTCGCGTCAATTGAGCCACTCAATTCGCCCGGTTGCGCATATGGTCGGCGACCTTGCTGAACGCTTCTGACAATGCGGCGCGCAGGGCGGCATCTTCTACCACCTCATCGAGCGCCTGATTCATGCACAACATCCACTGGTCGCGCTCCACATCGCCGATGGCAAAAGGCAGGTGGCGGCGGCGCAGCATGGGGTGGCCAAACGCTTCGACGAACAATTGCGGCCCGCCCAGCCAGCCGGACAGAAACATGAACAGCTTGTCGTTGGCGCTTTGCAGGTCGGCAGCATGTAATTTTCGGATACCGTAAGCCTCCGGCAACGCGTCCATCAGTTCATAAAAACGCCGCACCAGTTCGCGGACTTTTGCCTCGCCGCCGATGCGCTGGTAATGGCTTACTTCTTGATTTTCTTGCATATTTACCACTCTCTAAATGAAAACCCCAGACCAAAGGTGTTCTGGCGATGATTGTAATCAATCAGACTTTCACCGTAACCGCTGGTGAATTGCGCATGCATGCGTGCTGCCGTACCCAAGGCGACCGGCAACGACCAGTCCACCTGCACAAAACCGATGTTCTGATTGAGGTTCAAATTGTTGCGTATCGCCACCAGAACCGCCTGCGACCTGTCGTCCGGCTCCCAGCGCGCAACCACTTCAGCACGTCCTATATAGTGAACAATGTCGGGGTTGTCATCCTTCAGGATGTTCTCGGGAACACGCCACCAGGCGCGCGCCAGCAAAGACGTGTTATCCCATTCCCAGCCACCTTGCGCGTACACGCGGTTCCAGCTGCGCGACTCGGGATTGGGGCGACCATTCGACTGGTGGGTCAGCCCGAGATTAAGCAACTTGAATCCCGATTCCTTACCTGTCGCAAACGCCGCAATCAACTCCGGCTCGTAGTTGGTTTCACGGAACGGCGAGGAATTTCTCGTATTAAACACCTGCCAGCTCGATTGCTGGGTGTACGCGCCCCACAGGCGAAAGGTCTTGAAGCCCCCTAAATCCAGATCCGTATTGGTATACATACTGGTCTTGAAACTCAGACGAAATTTGGCTTCCAGCGCATCAATGTCATTCGCTGTCACGCCCAGGTTATTGATGCCGGGCGATGTCGGCAGATTGTTCGGATTCGTGCTTTTCCTGACAATCAGATAATTTTGCCGGTGCAGTTGCAGGCGATCCAGGCTGCTCTGGTCGCGATGGGGACGATTATCCAGATTCCATACCCGGGTCAGATAAGTGCGTCGGGTAGCCACAGCGCCACTCGCAGCAACATCTAAAACTCCCTGCGCGGATCGGTCTGCCGATACGGCTTCAGATTCTGCGCGAACGGGTACGGCAGGTGAGACCTCAACAGGTGCAATGCCCGC
>PEUR01000037.1:9053-9928 GCA_002780675.1 Gallionellales bacterium CG03_land_8_20_14_0_80_55_15
AGGGCGCGCACACCGCACACACCATATACCCTATAAATTTCAGAGAGTTATTCATGGTTTACCAAACGCTTGCAAGGGAAAACGCGCCAACACCTGGTATGCCGCCACGCCGTTGTGTGGCGCGGATTGCAGCAAGACAAAATCGCGGATTTGCCAGGATACCGGCGGCAACGCGGCCAGGGATGCAACGCCGCAACGGGCATTGCGCAACAAGGTCAGATGCGGCTGATAATCGCGTTGTTCAAACTCGAACTGATGGTGGAGTAGTGATTTTTCCAGCGCACTCACCAGATACGCCAACTGTCGCGGCACAACGCCGGGCGCAGTATACAAGATATGGTTATGTTGCCAATAACGCGCTTCATCAATAAGCAGATCAAAGCCCGGCGCGCTCACTTCCTGTGCGGCGAGTTGCAAGGCTTCCAGGCGGGCGCACGGAACATTACCCAGAAAAACCAGTGTGAGATGCAAAGTATCCGCGCGCATCACGCGCCCGCCGCACGTCGGCTTGAGCACAGCCTGCCAGGCAGCCAGCGCGCTACGCTCGGCATCGTTTGGCCAGAGTGCAAAGAACACGCGCGCCGTCGAGTTTTTCGGGATATTGTCCATAATGGGGCGCCATTTTATCCCCAATGTCATCAAGGTCGAGTCCCGCGCCGCAATCAGGTAAAATGCGCGCCAGACAAATATCAAGGCGACCGCTAAAAATTCATGTTTTGTCACATCGGCCAAGGCCTGTGTCCAGTCAATTCAAGGCACTGGATTCCGGCCTGCACCGGAATGACGAATTTCAGGGGTTGCCGCAAGGAACAACATGACCGTGCGTTTACGCGAAATACCTTACAACTACACCTCTTTTTCCGATAAGGAAATCG
>PEUR01000207.1:0-2515 GCA_002780675.1 Gallionellales bacterium CG03_land_8_20_14_0_80_55_15
GCACCCGCACTGGTTCCCAGCACCATATCCACCTTGATGCCGGCAGCCTCCAGCGCCTTGATCACGCCGATGTGGGCGAAGCCGCGTTCCCCGCCACTGCCCAGCGCCAGCGCCACGACGGGCTGCGCAGCGCGCACTGGCACCATCGCCAGCGCCTCAGGATCAACCACATCCCGGTATTGCATCGGCAACGGCGCGGCACAAGCGGCCAGCAACAGCGGCAGACACAAGCACAAGCAGAGTTTGTTCAACATGACCTATTCAAACCTATCGGCATCAAGCCGAGCATATTAACCGAGCGGCAAGGTTTGCCGTCACTTTCCTGGCAAGGGTCAATCCCAGTCCAGCGAACCGCCCGTTTGATATTCCGTGACGCGCGTCTCGAAGAAGTTCTTTTCCTTCTTTAAATCAATCATTTCCGCCATCCACGGGAAGGGATTGGCAGCGCCCTGATACAGCACGTCCACGCCGATTTGCTGGCAACGGCGGTTGGCGATGAAGCGCAGATATTCCTTGAACATGGTCGCGTTCAGCCCCAGCACGCCGCGCGGCATGGTGTCCTCGGCGTAGGCGTATTCGAGTTCCACGCCCTTTTGGATAAGGCTGCGGATTTCCTCGCGAAAATCGCTGGTCCACAAGTGCGGGTTTTCCATCTTAATCTGGTTGATTAAATCCACGCCAAAATTCAGGTGCATGGACTCGTCGCGCAAGATGTACTGGTATTGTTCCGCCGCACCCGTCATCTTGTTCTGGCGACCCAAAGCCAGGATTTGCACAAAGCCGACGTAGAAGAACAAGCCTTCCATGATGCAGGCGAACACGATCAGGCTGCGCAACAAGGCGCGATCCGCATCGGGCGTGCCGGTCTTGAATTCGGGGTTGGTCAACACGTCAATATAGGGCAGCAGAAACTCATCCTTGTTACGGATGCTCGGCACTTCGTGGTACATGTTGAAAATCTCGCCCTCGTCCAGCCCCAGACTTTCCACGATGTACTGGTAGGCGTGGGTGTGAATCGCCTCCTCAAAAGCCTGGCGCAGCAGGAACTGGCGGCATTCCGGGTTGGTGATGTGGCGATAAGTCCCCAGCACGATATTGTTCGCCGCCAGACTGTCAGCCGTGGTGAAGAAGCCCAGATTGCGCTTGACCAGACGGCGCTCGTCATCAGACAACTTATCGCTCTTCCACAGCGCGATGTCCGCCGTCATGTTCACTTCCTGCGGCATCCAGTGGTTGGCACAGCCCGCTAGATACTTTTCCCAAGCCCACTTGTACTTGAACGGCACCAGTTGGTTCACGTCCGCCTTGCAGTTGATGATGCGCTTGTCTTCCACGCGGATACGCCCGCCGGAAGCCTGTGGCGCTGCGCCCTGCATAGATTGCATGGCGTTCATCCCCAACGGCATCCCGGAAGGCAAAGCGATCTGCCTGATTTCTTCGTCAAAATTCAACATATTATTTTCCCTTAATTGTGTAGTAAGTAGTGAGTTGTAAGTAGCAAGTGAACGGTTTTCCACTCACCACTCACCACTTTACTGGCACGCCTCGCACTCAGGATTATCTATCGAGCAAAATTGCGTCCCTTGTGTTTCGCCGACGGCAACCGCGTTCAGCGCGCCGGCACGCCCGGTGGATTTCTCGGCGGAAGTCGCCCCCAGCGCACGCAGGTAGTAAGTGGTCTTCAAGCCGCGCACCCAGGCCAGTTTGTAAGTCTCGTCCAGCTTGCGACCGGACACGCCCGCCATATAGATATTGAGCGATTGCGCCTGATCTATCCATTTCTGGCGACGCGAGGCCGCTTCGATCAGCCAGCCGGGTTCAACCTCAAACGCGGTGGCGTACAAGCTGCGCAACTCGTTCGGGATGCGGTCAATTTTTGCCAGACTGCCGTCGAAATACTTCATGTCGGCAATCATCACTTCGTCCCACAAGCCCAGTTGCTTGAGGTCAGCGACCAGATAGTCGTTGATCACGGTGAATTCGCCGGACAGATTCGATTTGACGAAAATGTTCTGGTAAGTCGGCTCGATACAGGCCGATACGCCGATGATGTTGGAAATAGTCGCGGTCGGGGCAATGGCGATGCAATTGGAATTGCGCATCCCGTATTGTTCGATGCGGCGGCGCAACACCTCCCAGTCCAGGCTGCTGGAAGTATCCACTTCGACATAGCCGCCGCGCTCTTCGCGCAACAGTTCCAGCGTGTCCTGCGGCAAGATGCCGCAATCCCACAGACTGCCCTTGTAGGAAGCGTAACGACCACGCTCCTCGGCCAACTCGGTGGATGCCCAGTAGGCGTAATAGCAGACAGCCTCCATCGAACGGTCGGCGAATTCGACCGCCGCTTCCGACGCATAAGGCGTGCGCAACTGATGCAAACAGTCCTGAAAACCCATGATACCCATGCCTACCGGACGGTGCTTGAGGTTGGCGTTGCGCGCCTTGGCGACGGCGTAGTAATTGACATCTATCACGTTGTCCAACATGCGCATCGCGGTGTTGACGGTCGCGCGCA
>PEUR01000207.1:2592-20379 GCA_002780675.1 Gallionellales bacterium CG03_land_8_20_14_0_80_55_15
TTGCATACCGCGATCTCATCCTCGTTGGTGTTCAGGGTGATCTCGGTACACAGGTTGGAGCTGTGTACCACACCGACGTGCTGCTGCGGCGAACGGATGTTGCAAGGGTCTTTGAAAGTGATCCAGGGATGGCCGGTTTCAAACAGCATGGTCAACATCTTGCGCCACAGGCTGGATGCCTGAACGGTCTTGTATAACTTGATCGCGCCGCGCGCGGCGGCGGCTTCGTAAGCGACATAGGATTCCTCGAAATCACGACCGAACAGATCGTGCAGATCAGGCACATCGGACGGCGAGAACAGCGTCCAGTCGCCGCCTTCCATGACGCGCTTCATGAACAAGTCGGGAATCCAGTTACAGGTATTCATGTCGTGCGTGCGGCGACGGTCATCGCCGGTGTTCTTGCGCAGGTCCAAAAATTCCTCGATGTCCAGATGCCAGGTTTCCAGATACGCGCACACCGCGCCCTTGCGCTTGCCGCCCTGATTCACCGCCACGGCGGTGTCGTTCACCACCTTGAGGAAAGGCACCACGCCTTGCGACTGGCCGTTGGTTCCCTTGATGCGAGCCCCCAGCGCGCGCACCTGCGTCCAATCGTTGCCCAAGCCACCGGCGAATTTTGACAGCAGCGCGTTTTCCTTGATGGCCTCGTAAATGCCGTCCAGATCATCCGCCACCGTGGTCAGATAGCAGGAAGACAACTGCGAGCGGCGCGTCCCGGAATTGAACAGCGTTGGCGTGGAACACATGAAATCGAAGCTGGACAACAGGTGATAAAACTCGATGGTGCGGGTTTCTCGGTCAATCTCGTTCAGCGCCAAGCCCATCGCCACGCGCATGAAAAAGACTTGCGGCAGTTCGATACGCTTGTCTTCAATATGCAGGAAATAGCGGTCATACAGGGTTTGCAAGCCGAGGTAGCCAAATTGCAGGTCGCGCGAGGCATCCAGTTCTGCCGCCAGACGCGGCAGGTCGAAACTTGCCAGCCGCTCATCCAGCAGCTCGGCAGCGATGCCGCGCTTGATGAACCTGGGAAAATATTCCGCATAGCGCGTGGTCATCTCGGCGGCGGCGATCTCTTCGCCCAGCACTTCGGCGCAGATGTTGCCCAGCAGCAGCCGCGCCGTGACAAAATTATAGGCAGGCTCTTTTTCGATCAGCGCGCGCGCCGACAAAATCAGACACTTCTGCACTTCATGCTGCGGCACACCGTCGTACATATCCTTCAAGGCGGCACGGATCACCGCGTCAGGATGCACCACCTCGCCCAGCCCCGCGCAGGCGGACTGCACCCCTTCCGCGATGCGCGCCATGTCCAGCGGACGTTGCACGCCATCCTCACCGGTCACATGGATGACTGGCGCGGTCTGTTCGGCCTGGGCTTGTGCGCGGCTGTGCGAACGCGCTTCGCGGTACAACACATAGGACCGCGCCACATCGTGCTCGCCCGAACGCATCAGTCCCAACTCGACCTGATCCTGAATGTCCTCGATATGCAGCGTGCCGCCGTGCGGCTGGCGACGCATCAGCGCGCCGACCACCCCCGCCGTGAGCTGCTCGACGATCTCGCGCACCCGCGCAGACCCCGCTCCCTGCCCGCCATTCACGGCGATAAAAGCCTTGGTCAGCGCGATGGAAATCTTCGCTGGTTCAAATACCACCACCGCACCGTTGCGGCGGACAACCTTATACAAATCGAATTGGGCTACGGCGCGCGCAGCCGCATCAGGCGAAACATCGGCAGGCGTGAAAGACGGGGTAGCGCTATGGGTAGCGGCATTTAACATGGGCATATTCCTTGAGGTTGAAGGGGCTGGCGCGTTGGGGTGAATGCCTGCAAAACACTACATCTAGTGTTTTGCAGTGCAACTGGCGCTAATTGTAGTGGTATGTGTAAATTTTGCAAGCAAAAAAACCGGGCAAAAAATTACTGTGAATAATCAAGGAACAGCAAGGGAAAATGGTGCGCTCACAGACAACCAGACCGTTTTGCAACCCTGTCAGACTCCTAGCCCGCCAATCGCGTCAAGTAACGCTGCCAGTCAAAATACGAGCCGGGGTCGGTCTTGCGAGCGGGGGCAATATGGCTGTGACCGGCGATGCCTTTGATCGGAAAGGCGGCGCGCAGCGCGAGGGTCAGTTCGTGCAGCACGGCATATTGCGCGTCGGTGAATGGCACGTTGTCACTGCCTTCCAACTCGATGCCGATGGCAAAATCGTTGCAGCGCGCCCTGCCCTGCCAAACGGATACGCCCGCGTGCCAGGCGCGCTGCAAAACAGAAACGAACTGGATGAGTTGACCCTCGCGGCGGATGTAAAAGTGCGATGACACCCGGCCTTCAGGTATGGTTTGATAGTAGGGGTGTGCGTTGCGATCCAGCGTGTTAGTAAACAATCGCTGCACGCCGTCACCGCCGAATTCGTCGGGCGGCAGGCTGATGTTGTGGATCACCAGCAAATCAATGTCGCCGCTGGCGCGCTCATCAAAATTGGGCGACGGCAGACGCTCGACCGATAAATGGCCGCATTCCGACAGCCATCCAGCCGCATCAATCCGCATCACTCTCCCCCTCGGGGCTTTTAATTCCCAGCCGTTCCATGCGGTAGCGCATGGTGCGGAAGGTCAACCCCAGCAGTTTGGCGGCAGCGGTGCGATTAAAGTTGGTTTGTTGCAACGCCGCCAGCAAGGCACGTTTCTCGACCAAATCCAGATAGTCCGGCAGGGGATATTTGTTGGTCACTTCGCCCACCTCTGACAGGCTGCTTGCATCGGGGGTCAGATGCATATCCTGCACCGAAATCAGCCCCTCGGAACATAGTGCCAGCGCACGCTCGATGATGTTCTCCAGCTCGCGAACATTGCCAGGAAAATCATAAGCTTGCAGCACATGCAACGCCTCTTCGGAGAACTGCGCAGACGAACCGCCACGCAATCTTTCCAGCGTCTTGCGAGCAATTTCGGGAATATCATCGCGCAACTCGCGCAAGGCCGGCATACGGATCGGAATCACATTCAAACGATAATACAAATCCTGACGGAACTGCCCCTGCTTGACCCGCTCGGCCAGATCGTTATGCGTCGCACTGATGATACGCACATCTACCGGTTCTTCCGTGGTCGTACCCACCCGACGCACGCGCTTTTCCTGTATCACACGCAACAGCTTGACCTGCATCGCCAAGGGCAAATCAGCCACCTCATCAAGGAATAACGTGCCACCCTCCGCTGCCTGAAAGAAACCTTCCTTATCCTTGTCAGCCCCCGTAAATGCGCCCTTTTTATAGCCAAAGAACTCACTTTCCATGAGGTTTTCGGGGATAGCGCCGCAGTTCACCGCGATCATCGGCTGGTTGCAGTTCGCGCCGCTTTGCACGATAAGTCTGGCCGCCAACTCTTTACCGCTACCCGATTCGCCACTGATATGCACGGGTGCCTGGCTACGCGCCACCCGCTCAATCAGGTCGCGCACTTTCTGCATGGCAGGCGAATGACCCAGCAATAATTTGTCACCCGACGGACCGGACTGAGGCAGGCTCAGAGCAGATTTCACCAGGTTGCGCAATTGTTCCAGCGAAAGCGGCTTGGCAAGGTAATCAAACGCACCCGCCTTGAGTGCGGTAACCGCATTTTCCAGATTGCCGTGCGCGGTGATCACCGCCACGGGCACATCCAGGTTGCGCTGGTTGATATACTGCACCAGCTCCAGACCGTTACCGTCCGGCATACGCATATCCGTCAGACACAAGTCATAGCGATGCGCGGTCAGTTTGTCCAACGCGGTATGCAAATTTGCCGCCTTATCCACCGACAGGCCCATTTTGAGCAAAGCCATTTCCAGCAGTTCCAGAATGTCCGGCTCATCATCCACCAGCAACACACGACCAGCCTTGACACCATACTGCGATGCCTGACCTTCCCGAAAAATTTTATTACGCTGTTTATCCGACATGTTCGTAACCCGGGGTCTCCCCTGATTTTTCTCCAAAAGTAATGCGGAAGCAGGCTCCTGACTGTCGCTCAGATGTTACTGCCTGCCGATCATGATATTCCAGCAATGCGCCATTCGCCTCGCACAATTCGCGTGCGACATACAAACCCAAGCCTGTTCCTGCTTCCGCAGTGGTAAAGAATGGCTCGAACAGTTTGGCGCGATTTATCTCAATAACGCCCGGCCCATCGTCCTGCACGTCCAAAATCACTCGACCATGTTCAAGCTCGGTTGCCAACACCAGACTGCCAGGCAATCGCCGCCCATAGCGCAAGCCATTGCGACACAAATTCCACAAAACCTGGCGCAAATGTCCAGGATCAAAAGCAACCATACCCGTCTGCTGCGCCTGCAACACCAGCACATCGGGCGCTATCCGTTCAACCTGATTGAACTCATCCACGAATACCTGCAGGCGCGAGACCAAGTCAAAAATCTCGGTCTGCACACGATCCCGCCGGTTAAGCTGCATCACATCCTGAATAATTTGGTTGATACGATGGGTATTCTCCTGAATCAGGTGCAACAGCCGATCCTGCCTGGCATCACCCTGCTCTTCCTGCATTAACTCGGTTGCATAACTGATGACTGACAAGGGGTTGCGCACTTCATGAGCCAGATTTGCGGTAAGACGCCCGAGTGCCGCGAGTTTGATCTGTTGCGCCTCGGCCTTGATGTGCTGCATGTCTTCGACAAAGATCACCACGCCCTGCGCTGCGCCGCGCTCCACCGCAACAAAGCGCAATTTAGCCTGTAGCCCGCCATCCAGTTGCAACGTGGCACTTGCACTAAATTCGCCTGTTTGCCACAGCCTGTATTGCTCGTATAGTCGCGGGAAACTGGTTGCGAACCGGCAACTTGATGCCTCTGCGCTGTGCAACAAACGCGCCGCACAGGGATTCATCTGCATGATCACACCGTGTTCATCTACCACCAGCACCCCATCCTGCATATCGCGCATCACCAATCGGTTCGCCTCGGCCATTCCGATCAAATCCCGCGCACGCCGCTGCGCCAGCCGCTGACTTTCCAGCGCATACCTTGCCAGCTTGTGCGCGAGACCTGCCACGGCAAAATAAGCCAAACACAACAGTCCCACCTGAACATAATGCGCAACCTGCGCACTGCCATACAGCACCGAATAGGAATGTTCCAACAGCGCGGCAATACTCGCCAGAGCCGCATAGAAAAGTGTCATTTTGCCGCGACTGACAATGCCCGCCACGGCCAGCGTGACCATCAACAACAAGCCGACACTGCTTTGTATCCCGCCACCGGCATGGGCAAGCAGCATCAAGGCGACAATGTCGCCGCACACCTGCACGGTCAACTGCCAGGAAAATTCCAGACTACGCAAGCGTAGCGAATAAATGGACAGCCACACGATGCCTGCATAGAACAGCCCCACCAACAGGAACAGCCGTCCATTGGCCTCGCCGAACAGCGTGTTGACATCGAATGTCAGAGCGACGAAAACGATAATCCCGACCAACCCCAGCCGATAGAGATTGAAATAGCCCAGCGAACGCCAGAAATCGGCGGACATCGGTTCAGCTAATTCAGCCCGGGTACGCAATGGATTTATTTCCGCCAGGCATCGCGATGTGCCGCACTACAAAATGTCTGGTCGCCAGCACGCAGACATTCGCTGACGGGTATATGCACACCGCAGTGTGCACAACGCACCATATCCTCGGTGAGGTCAGACTTTTCAGGCGACGCATTTTTACGAAAGGATTTGAGCAGCAGATAAATTACCGCTGCGATGGCAAACAGGAACAACAAACGACTCATGACAGTTTCACTCCATTGCAGAGGGATAAGACCCTGTCCGACAAGGATTTACGACCAACAGGCATGGTCTTGAATGGTCGGATAATGGTCGGGGTGAGAGGATTCGAACCTCCGGCTTCTACGTCCCGAACGTAGCACTCTACCAGGCTGAGCTACACCCCGTTTTTTTAATCCTGCCAGATGAAAACATCTACCGATGGAACATCAATATTGCCGCGTGGCGGCAAAGTTTGCCAATTCTACCAGACAGCGCTTGTAATTTGAATCGGAAATGCCGGAAATAGCCGCGCAGGCCAGTTCTGCTTCACGCAGGGCTTGCTGCCTCGTGAAATCCAGCGCGCCAGTATCGTGAATAATTTGCAATACTGCGGCAAATTTACTCACGTCACCCTGCTCGATTGCCTCGCGCACCAAGGCCGCCTGCTCCGGCGTGCCGTGTTGCATGGCATAAATCAGCGGCAAGGTCGGCTTGCCCTCACTCAGATCATCGCCGAGATGCTTACCCGTTGCGCTCTCGTCGGCGGAATAATCCAGCACATCGTCCACCAGCTGGAACGCCGTACCCAGATGCATCCCGTAGTGAGCGGCCGCTTGCTCATCCGCTGCGGAACAACCCGCCAAAATCGCGCCGAGGCGCATCGCCGCCTCAAACAATTTGGCAGTCTTGTAATGGATCACGCGCATATAATTTTCCGCATCCACCTCGGCATCGTGACAGTTGAGCAACTGTAGCACTTCGCCTTCGGCGATGACGTTGGTCGCATCGGCCAGCGTCTGCATCACGCGCATTTCGCCCACCTCGACCATCATCTGAAAAGCGCGCGAATACAAAAAATCACCCACCAGCACGCTGGCCGCGTTGCCGAACAGCGCGTTGGCGGTCTCGCGCCCACGGCGCAAATCGGATTCATCCACCACGTCATCGTGCAACAAAGTTGCGGTATGAATGAATTCCACCACCGCCGCCAGCGCGTGATGATGCGTGCCCTGGTAGCCGAACGCCTCGGCAGACAACACCACCAGCGCGGGACGCAAGCGTTTCCCGCCGCTGCCGACGATGTATTCGCCGACCTGATTGACCAATACCACTTCGGAGTGCAGACGGGCGCGTATCACCTGATCTACTGCGGCCATGTCAGCCGCGAGCAATTGCTTGAAGTTATCTAAAAACACATTCCGTCCTGATCCATTGAATCGCCGCTCAATGCGGTCGAATTGACAAAGCGGGTATCGCCAGTTGTTGCTCGCACCCATTGCAGATAGCGTGGCACCGACAACGCGCAAAGCAACTAACCTATAACTGCCCGATTTTTTGAGGTAGCATTGTCGCACAAAATTCCTGCCATCCAAACCGATTACACCATGAAAACCAACCTCCCACCCCGAACCACCCGACTCGCCACGCGGGCAATCTGGCTGGTCGTCGCGCTGCTCGGCGCGGCAGCCGTCGGCGGCATCGCGTTAAATCGCGGCGAAACCCTCAACGCGCTGTGGTTTATCACCGCCGCGCTGTGCGTTTATGCCATCGCCTACCGCTTTTATGCGGCCTGGATCGCCGCCACCGTGTTGGGCATAGACGAGACGCGCGCCACCCCCGCCGAGCGCCTCTCCAACGGGCGAGATTTCATCCCGACCCACCGCTGGATCGTGTTCGGCCACCACTTCGCCGCCATCGCCGGTCCCGGCCCCCTGATCGGCCCGACGCTGGCCGCGCAGTTCGGCTATTTGCCCGGCACGCTGTGGATACTGTTTGGCGCGGTGCTGGGCGGCTGCGTGCAGGACATGGTGACACTGTTCTTCTCCACGCGCCGCGACGGGCGCAGCCTGGGCCAAATGGCGCGCGACGAACTCGGCAACATCGGCGGTAGCGCCGCGCTGGTTGCCACCTTTTTAATCATGATTATTCTGATTGCGGTGCTCGGACTGGTGGTGGTCAACGCCATGAAAAACAGCCCGTGGGCGACCTCCACCGTCGCGGCGACCCTCCCCATTGCGATGATCGTCGGCCTGTATATGTACAAGCTGCGTCCGGGGCGCGTGCTGGAAGGCTCGGCGCTCGGTGTCACCCTGCTGTTGCTGGCGGTGGCCGCTGGCGGCTGGGTGGACGGCATTCCCGGTCTGCGCGTACTGTTCGATCACCCCGGCCTGACGCTGGCCTTTGCGGTAATCGCCTACGGCTTCGCCGCCGCCATTTTGCCGGTGTGGCTGCTGCTCGCGCCGCGCGATTACCTTTCCACCTTTATGAAACTCGGCACCATCATTCTGCTGATTATCGCCATCCTGTGGCTGCGCCCCGACATCAAAATGCCCGCGCTGACCCAATTCACCGACGGCAGCGGCCCGATCTTCGGCGGCGCGCTGTTTCCGTTCGTGTTTATCACCATCGCCTGCGGCGCGGTTTCCGGCTTCCACGCGCTGATTTCCTCGGGTACGACACCGAAATTGATTTCCAATGAACGCGACATCCGCATGATAGGTTATGGCGGCATGGTGCTGGAATCGCTGGTCGCGATGATGGCGATGATCGCCGCCACGGTGCTCGATCCCGGCGTGTTTTTCGCCATCAACGCGCCGGCAGGCATCGTCGGCAAGGAAGCCGCCGAAGCCGTCGCGACAATTTCCTCATGGGGCTTTCCGGTCAGCGTCGAACAGATGAACCTGATCGCCCGGCAAATGGGCGAAGCCACGCTGTTCGCCCGCACCGGCGGCGCGCCGTCTCTGGCCGTCGGCATGGCGAGCATTTTCGGTAGCGCATTCGGCGAACATCTGCTGGCGCTCTGGTATCACTTCGCCATCATGTTTGAAGCGGTTTTCATCCTCACCACGCTGGATGCCGGCACGCGCGTCGGGCGCTTCATGCTGCAAGACCTGCTCGGCAACATCTGGCAACCGCTGGGGCGCACTTCCTGGTATCCCTCGATGCTGTTTTCCAGCGCGGTGGTGGTCGCGGCGTGGGGATATTTCCTGTACATCGGCGTGATAGACCCGAACGGCGGGGTCAACATCCTCTGGCCGCTATTCGGCATCTCCAACCAGATACTCGCCGCCATCGCGCTGTGTGTCGCGACCGGCATTCTGGTCAAATCCGGCAAACTCAAATATGTCTGGGTGACGGGCGTGCCGCTGCTGTGGCTGGTCATCATCACCAGCACCGCGACCTGGCAAAAACTCACCAGCGACGACCCGCGCATCGGCTTTCTCGCCGCCGCCCAAAGCCTGTCCGACAAACTCGCCAGCGGGATGCTGCCGCCGGACAAAGCCGCCGTCGCGCCGCAACTGATTTTCAACCAGCAACTGGATGCCGCGCTGGTGCTGTTCTTCGCCGCCTTGCTGTGGCTGATCGTGCTGGACATGCTGCGCGTCTGCGCGCGCCATCTACAGGGCAAACCCGTCCCGCCACTTTCCGAAGAACCGCATCAACCGACCCAACTGGAACAAGCATGGCAACGCGATTAACACACGGTTTATCCGCGTTATGGCGGGCTATCCGCGAGCTCAGCGGCGACGACGGCTACGAACGCTATCTGGCGCATCGCGCCGCAAACCACCCGGAACAAGCGGTTTTGTCACGCCGCGACTGGTTCGCCGCACAACAACAGCAACAATGGACGGGCATCAAACGCTGCTGTTAAAAAGAAAGCGTGCATGGCGCGCTGCCATCGGTTCTCACAGCAAAAAATTGCAGCAAAAAACAGCAATCTGTCGCAACACACGATTGCATGAAAAATTCAGTCAACTGCCTTTTTTGGCATAAATATTTGCCTAAGCTGAACTTTTTATGGATAATGCGCGCCCTAGCTAACAACCAAGTTGCGCACACCCGCCGCAACAGCTCACCGCAAGGATTAAAATGAAACCCGATACACATCCAGATTACCACGCCATTACCGTCACTTGCAGTTGCGGCAATACGTTTCAAACCAACTCTTCCATGACCAAAGACAAGCTGAGCATTGAAGTTTGTTCCGAATGCCACCCGTTCTACACAGGCACATTGAAGATTATGGACACAGCGGGTCGTATTGATAAATTCCGTCAAAAATACGCGACCAAGACTGCCGCTTAAGCAAAACCGTGATACGAAAGTTAACTTCGTAAAACCTGAAAAGGCAGCGTTTGCTGCCTTTTTTATTGCTGCCTTTATTTTTGCAAAAAGTTCACACCAAACGAAAGCAACTGCCTGAAGCCATTGCCATTCTTCCCCGCCACAGGAGTCACCATGCGTTTTTTGATACTTAGTCTGATTGTTCTGCTGTTCGCCGGTTGCGCGCAGAATCCCGTCACCGGTAGCAATGATTTCGTGATGATGTCGGAAAGTCAGGAAATAGCCATCGGTCGTCAATCCGACGAACAGGTCAAGAAGCAATACCCGGTTTACGGCTCGAAAGCCTTGCAGGATTACGTCAACAGCGTTGGTCAGAGCATCGCCAAACACAGCCATCGCCCCAATCTGCAATACCACTTCACGGTACTGGATACCCCCGACATCAACGCTTTCGCGCTGCCAGGAGGCTATGTCTATATCACGCGCGGCATCATGGCCTATCTGAATTCAGAAGCCGAACTGGCAGCGGTACTGGGGCATGAAATCGGTCACGTCACGGCGCGCCACGGCGTGCGCCAGCAGAGCGCCGCGCAAGCCGCCAATATCGGCCTGACCATCGCCTCTATCTTCGTGCCTGAAATCAATACTGCAGGCGCGCAAAACCTGGCCAATCTGGTGGGTGGCGCACTGCTGTCCGGCTACGGGCGGGAACACGAACTGGAGGCCGACCGGCTCGGCGCAGAGTATCTGGCGCGCACCGACTACGACCCGCAAGCCATTATCACCGTCATCGGCGTGCTGAAGAACCAGGAATTGCAGGATGCGCAACTGGCCAAACAGGAAGGCCGCGAAGCGCGCCGCTACCACGGCCTGTTTGCCAGCCACCCGGACAATGACACGCGCTTGCAACAGGCGGTCGGCGAAGCGCAAAAGAATGCCACCCCCCAGGTCCACTTCAGCGGACGCAAGGAATATCTCGCTGCCACGGAAGGGCTGACCTTCAATGACAGCAGCGATCAGGGCGTGGTGCGCAACAACGCCTTCTATCACGGCGATCTCGGCTTCGCGGTGCAATTCCCGGCAAACTGGCAAGTCCATAATCTGCCCACCGCGCTGGTCGCCGTCAGCCCCGGCGGAGACGTGCAGATGCAAATGAAACTGGACGAATCCCCCAGTGGCACACCGCTCGAATATGCACGCCGTTTCGCAGGCTACAGCGCGCAACTTCGCGGCCTCGATTTGAACGGCCTGTCCGGCGCGCTGTTCGAGCAATCCAGCACCCTGGGCGGCGTGATATTTATGAACAAACAGGCGTTTGTGCTGCAAGCCAGGGGTAAAGACAGCAATAATCTGGCGGCGTACCGCGAGGCTGTTTTTGACAGTGTGCGCAGCTTTCATGCCCTCACCAACGCCGAACGCCGACTGGTCAAACCGCTCACGCTGCATGTCATCACCGCGCAACGCGGCGATACTTTCGCCGGTTTAGCGAAAAACTCTCCACTCGGCCAGTCCGCCGAAAGTTATTTGCGCCTGATTAACGCCCGCTATCCTGACGGTGAGCCGCAAACGGGTGAACCCATCAAGATTGTCCGATAAATGCCGGCTGACGGTTTCCCGTTCACCGAAAACAGCAAACCAAGAACTGTCTTTTAACCATGTATTTTCTCAAACCCACTGACCCGCACCCCATCACGCCCGCCAAGGCCGTGATGCTGGCGCTGCTGTGCCTGATTTGGCTGGGTACGGGTCTGGTCGGACACGATCCGTGGAAACCGGACGATGCCTACAGCTTCGGCGTGATTTATTCCATGCTGCAAGGCGGTAGCTGGCTGATTCCCGATATTGCGGGCGAGCCATTCATGGCCAATCCGCCCTTGTTCTACTGGACAGCGGCGCTCACTGCCAAGCTGTTTTCATCGCTCTTGCCGCTGCACGATGGCGCGCGTCTTGCCAGCGGGTTTTACAGCATTCTGACCCTGCTATTTTTGGGGCTGGCGGGACGCAAGATGTATGGCGAAAATCGCGGCTGGGCCGCCGCGATCATCCTGATCGGCTGCCTCGGTATGTTGGTGCGCGCGCACCAGATGATTACCGATCTGGCGCTGCTCGCCGGATGCGCGATGCTGCTGTACGGCTTTACGCACAGCCAGGAACGCATGCTGCGCGCCGGTTTCTGGATAGGCACGGGAGTCGGCATCGGCTTCCTGTCCAAGGGGTTTATCGCACCGTTGTGGTTTGTGCTGATCGGTTTGCTGTTGCCCGCCCTGTCGCAAAATTGGCGCAACCGAACCCACGCCTACAGCCTGCTGATTGCCGTATTGTTCGCCTTGCCTTGGCTAACCCTCTGGCCTTACCTGCTATACCAGCATTCTCCGGCACGGTTTGCCGACTGGGCATGGCAGCACAACCTCGGAAACTGGCTGAATTACATGAAATCCGGTCTGCACTACGAAACCTTTTATTACCTGAAAAACCTGCCCTGGCTGGCCTGGCCTGCACTGCCGCTGGCGGGCTGGGCGGTATGGCGTGAACGCCGTCGTCTCGCGCAACGCGACGACCTGCAATTACCGCTGGTCAGCGCCGCCGTGATGCTCGTCACCCTCAGCCTGACCCCCAACATCAAGGAAGTGTTCGCCCTGCCGATGTTGCTGCCGATAGCCTTGCTGGCGACCGCTTCGCTATCCATGCTGAAACGCGGCGCGGCCAACGCGCTGGACTGGTTCGGCCTGATGACCTTCGCGCTGCTCGCTATTTTGATGTGGTGGGGCTGGGCTGGGCTGCTGCTGGACAACCATGCCAAAATCACAATCTGGTTGAAGGATTTTCAACCCGGTTTCACACCCGAGCTGCAAACTGCACCCGTTTTCTTTGCCATCCTTGCCACCCTGTTATGGCTATTGCTGGTTTGGCGCGTGGGGCGCTCGATGCGCCGCGCGGTGGTGAACTGGGCATCCGGCATCACGCTGATCTGGATACTCGCCATGACGCTATGGCTGCCATGGCTGGATAGCGGCAAAAGCTATCGCAACATGGTCGCCTCGCTCAAACAGGCCATGCCCGCCCAATATCACTGCGTCGCCCGCAACGTCGGACTGGGAGACAGCCAGCGCGCCATGCTGCACTACTTTGGCGACATCATCACCCGGCGCGACCCCGATCGCGTCTGCGAATTACGCCTGATACAAGGCGACAAACTCTCCCAGCCGCTGATGGATCCGGCACGCTACCAGAAAATTTGGGAAGGCAGCCGCAAGGGCGACAAGAATGAACACTATCGGCTGTATCGGGAGATTGGGAAAGAGTGAGTGGGGAAGCACTTATTCGCCCTCCTGATGTTTTCTATACCACAACCACAAGCTCGCACCACCTATCAGCAACCAGCCCGCCACGCGTACCACTCCGGCGATGCCGGTATCCCAATCCAGCACCCCCCAGCGGCTGAAAATCTCCGTCCAGTCGTGTTCGCCGTTGCCCACCAGCGGCAATAGCTGTACGCGCGCATCTGCCATATACACGGCGATATTGAACAGGTTTTCGCCCAGCCACAGCACGGCAAAGGCACAGGAAAACGTCGCGCGCTGGCGGTAGAACGAGACCAGTACCCCCAGCGGAAACATCAGCTGCCCCAGCGTGCCGCCATAGACGGTGAGCCAGTCGCCAAACACACTGAACAGCGGATGCCCCGCCTCGTGAAAGGCCAGATTGGCGCTATCCAGCACATACACCCAGTGCGGCTCAGTGTGCGCCAGCCATAAAATCAGCAGCGCCGCAAAGCCATAGCCCGCCAGCCCGGCGGCGGTGACGGGGGTCCAGTCACGCTGTTGCGAAGGCTCACCGATTATCATTTGTCGAGCGGCCTGACCTAAATGCCGCATTTTTTGGCTGCCTGGCAGAGCGCGCCCCGCAGCTTTTCGTCGGCTGCCAGGCTTTGTTCATCGCCGATGGGAAAGCGTGCCAGCAGGTAACGGTCACGACCGTGAGCTTTAACCTGCGGGTCGCGCACCTCGAAGTAGCCTGGCGCACTGTCCCGTTCGCCTTCATTTGGCGTGCCAAATTGTGCGATGACCGCCTCGATGAATGGCTGCGCCAGATTGAGCTGGGGCGCAAGCGTCAGGTGATAGTGTCCCGGACGATCAATCACCAACACTTTTTCCAGTGGGGGCATCTTGCCCGGGCGGAAAAAAATCAGAAACAACAGGCACAGGGTAATGAGGGTGGCGGTTTCGATCATCGTCAGTCTCCCGAATTTAATTTATAGCCCGCGCAGAGGTGGGAGGCAATGCCAGCCTTACAACGATGCGATTAACACCGCATCCTACGAGCTACGCAGCCTGTCCTGAAATTCTCGGCGTCTCGCACACCACATCGGCGTTTTGCGCCCTGTGCCTTAGTGCATGGTCTATCAGCACTAGCGCCAGCATCGCTTCGGCGATGGGTGTGGCGCGGATGCCGACGCAGGGGTCGTGGCGACCGTGCGTCTCGACCATCACAGGTTCACCTTGCAGGTTGATGGAACGGCGCGGGATGCGGATGCTGGAAGTCGGTTTGATCGCCAGGTGCGCGACGATGGCTTGTCCCGTTGAAATCCCACCCAGAATGCCCCCCGCATGATTGGACAGGAATCCTTGCGGGGTCATCTCGTCGCCGTGTTCGCTACCCTTTTGCGTCACGCAGCCGAAACCCGCGCCGATTTCCACGCCTTTGGCGGCATTGATGCCCATCAGCGCGTAGGCGATTTCCGCGTCCAGCCGGTCATACACCGGCTCGCCCCAGCCTACCGGCACGTTTTCCGCGACCACGGTGAGCTTGGCACCGATGGAATCACCCGACTTGCGCAAGGCATCCATGTAGTCTTCGAGTGCCGGCACCACGGACGGATCGGCGGCAAAAAACGGGTTGTCGTTCACGCCATCCCAGCTCACAAACGGCATGACCATCTCGCCCAGTTGCGAGATAAAGCCGCGTATCACCACGCCATAGCGTTCATGCAGCCACTTCCTGGCAATCGCCCCCGCCGCCACGCGCACCGCCGTTTCGCGCGCCGAAGAACGCCCACCGCCACGATAGTCGCGGAAACCGTATTTCTGCGTATAGGTGTAATCGGCGTGACCGGGGCGGAAAGTCTCGCTGATATTGCCATAGTCCTTGCTGCGCTGGTCTTCGTTGCGGATGAGTAGCGCGATGGGCGTGCCGGTGGTCTTGCCCTCGAACACGCCGGAGAGGATTTCCACCGTATCCGATTCGCGCCGTTGCGTGACGTGGCGCGACGTGCCGGGCTTGCGGCGGTCTAAATCAAACTGGATGTCGGTCTCACACAAAGCCAAGCCCGGCGGGCAGCCGTCCACCACGCAGCCGATTGCCGCGCCGTGTGATTCGCCGAACGAAGTCACGGTAAATAATGTGCCTAAAGTGTTTCCTGACATAGCCTATCCCGTCGAAAAGATGCGCAAATAAGGCGCGCAGTTTAACATAGCGCGCACTGTGATTCCCGCGAAAGCCTGCCCTGTACCGCGATGGCAGGCTTCGCGGGAATATCGAACCTGGAGAATCCCTGATGAAAGCCATGCTAATGACCGCCGCAGGCGATCCTGATGTTTTGCAACTGCGCGAAATAGCCTTACCCGAATTGCCCTCGCCGCATCATCTCTGCGTCAAACTCGTCGCCGCCGGGGTCAATCCGCTGGATACCAAACTGCGCGCCAAGCCCGCCTACTACCCCGACCGACTGCCCGCCATACTCGGCTGCGATGGTGCGGGAATCATAGCGGCCATCGGCAGCGAAGTGACGCGCTTCAAGGTCGGCGATGCGGTGTTTTTCTGCAATGGCGGGATAGGCGACGAACCGGGCAATTACGCCGAATACACCACGCTGCATGAGGAATATGCGGCTCCCGCCCCCGCCAGCATTCCCTTACAGGATGCCGCCGCCCTGCCGCTGGTTTGCATGACCGCCTGGGAAGCCCTGTTCGAGCGCGCCCACTTGCAGGCCGGGGAAACGATTTTGATCCATGCCGCAGCCGGAGGGGTGGGGCATATCGCCTTGCAACTGGCGCATCATCACGGTGCGCGCATTGCCGCCACCGTCAGTGATTTGCGCAAATCGGGATTGACCCATGCGCTGGGCGCGGAGAAGCTCATCAACTACAGAGAACAGGATTTTGTGCAGGCAACGCTGGACTGGACGGGCGGTCAGGGGGCGGATGTGGTGCTGGATACGGTGGGGGGCGAGACCTTTTTGCGCTCGCTGAACGCGGCTCGCGTGGGCGGCAAAATCGTCAGCCTGCTCGCCACCCCGCTTGGTGCCGCAGAGGTACAACGGGCGCGGCTGCGCAACCTGTCGTTGTGCTATGAACTGATACTCACCCCGCAGGTGCTGAAACTGCATGAAGCACGCATCCGCCAGCGCAAAATCCTGGAACAATGTTCACAGCTTATCGAGGCGAAAGCACTTGGCGTACTCGTCACACACCGCTTCTCGCTGGAACAAGCCGCCGCCGCCCATCGTCTGACCGAAGCGGGCGGCATGACGGGCAAGATTATTTTGACGATGCCGTGAGATGTTCATAGACACCCACTGCCACCTCGATGCCCCGGAATTCGGCCAGACCCAGGCCGAATTGCTGCAAGCCGCCCAAAGGGTCGGTGTCAGCCGCATCGTCATTCCTGCGGTAGAACGCGCCAATTTCGAGCGCGTGCGCCATTTGTGCGAGCGATTTCCCGATTGCCAGCCAGCCTACGGCATTCATCCCCTGTTCACAGACGAGGCGACACCGGAAGACTTGATGCGCTTGCGCGAGGTCCTGCGCGAGGGTAAAACCATCGCAATCGGTGAGATTGGACTGGATTTTTTCATTGAAAATCATAAGGTTGCGCAGCAGGAAGGTTTCTTTGTCGCGCAACTCAAGCTGGCGCGCGAATTCGACCTGCCGGTATTGCTGCACACCCGCCGCGCCGTGGATGAGGTGTTGAAGCAACTGCGCCAAATCAGGCTGCGCGGTGGAATTGCCCACGCCTTCAGCGGCAGCCGACAGCAGGCGGACGAGTTCATCAAACTCGGCTTCAAGCTGGGGTTTGGCGGTGCGATGACTTACCCGCGCGCCAGCCGAATCCGTGAATTAGCCAGAACCTTGCCGTTGGACAGCCTCGTGCTGGAGACCGACGCGCCCGACATCCCACCGGAATTTATCCTGCGCGGCCAACCCAACAAGCCCGAATACCTGCCACGCATCGCGCAGGTGCTGGCCGAATTGCGCGGACTATCGCTAATCGAGGTCGCGCAAGCCACCACGGAAAACGCCTTGAGTGTGCTGCCTGGACTCATCTTCCCACCCAAGCCGCTATAATGCGCGCCATGAAAAATATCACTCCCCCCCAATTTGAACGCACCCAAATCCTGTTAGGCGATGAAGGCATCGCCCAGCTGGCGGGCAAACATGTCTTTGTCGCAGGACTGGGCGGCGTAGGCTCTTACTGCACCGAGGCGCTGGCGCGCGCCGGTATCGGTCGGCTGACGCTGATGGATCACGACGTGGTGGCGATAAGCAACATCAACCGCCAGTTGCCCGCGCTGCTCTCTACCGTCGGGCTATCCAAGGCGGAAGTCATGAAGGCGCGCATCAATGACATCAACCCCGATTGCCAAGTCACGCTGATACGCACGTTTTTAGGGCGCGAAAACGTGCATGAACTAGTGCCGTCGGATGTGGATTTTGTGGTGGATTGCATAGACTCGATGAACTGCAAGGTCGCCCTGGTGAGTTACTGCGTGCAACAAGGCATGAAGGTCGCCTCCAGCATGGGGGCGGGCAACAAGCTCGATCCGACCCGCATCCGCATCGCCGACATCAGCGCGACCAGCATCTGCCCGCTGGCACGCGAGATGCGCAAACACCTGCGCGATGCCGGTATCAAAACCGGTGTGTTGACGGTCTATACCGACGAACATCCGCGCCCACCGCT
>PEUR01000014.1:0-5721 GCA_002780675.1 Gallionellales bacterium CG03_land_8_20_14_0_80_55_15
GATGTGCGTCGGCGGACTGGGCTTCATCGGCTATCTCAGCGCACTCTCCCAAGCCCTTTACGGCGGATGGGGCGCGACCAATGCCAACATCGCCATCGGCGCAATCTCCGCCGTGGTGGACAATATTCCGGTCATGTTTGCCGTGCTGACCATGCAACCGGACATGTCCATCGGTCAATGGTTGCTGGTAACAATGACAGCGGGCGTGGGCGGATCGCTGCTGTCTATCGGTTCAGCTGCGGGTGTCGCACTAATGGGACAAGCGCGCGGCAGCTACACCTTCCTGGCGCACCTGAAATGGACTCCGGTCATTGCGCTGGGCTACGCCGCCAGCATCGCGGCGCACCTGCTGATCAACGGCCGACTGTTCTGAACAAACATGAGAATAAAGAAACTGCAAACCGCTATCCACTGAATTAAATCTGTGGTTATCCAGGCAAAACGGACTGATTCGCATCGGAATCAGCCCGCCTAATTTGGTGTCCTCGACAGGAATCGAACCTGTAATTGCCCCTTAGGAGGGGGCGGTTATATCCATTTAACTACGAGGACGGCGGCGCGCATTCTACCGGAAATCCGCTGTAATCCAAACCCTCACGCTGGTATCATGCGCAGTTCTTGATAAATCGTAGCTAACATGCAAGCCCTCCCCCACTCTTTTTACCCCTCAAGCGCAGGAAAAGAATGCCGTAGTCACACGACGAGAGTCTCTTTAAACGAGGAAATAATATGAAATGGTTAATACTTGTCGCCGCATTGCTTGTTTTTTCGGCCTTGTTCGTGGCGCGCGCGGCGCGCGCAGGTGATTTGCCTGCCCTTGGCGCACCCGCGCCGGATTTTCGCTTGCCCGACCAGCACGGCAAGCTGCACGCTTTGCAGGATTATCGCGGCCAGTATCTGGTGCTGTATTTTTATCCCAAGGACGACACGCCGGGCTGCACCCAGGAAGCCTGCGCGTTTCGTGACGACCTGAATCAGATCACCGCAATGGGTGCGCAGGTGGTCGGGGTAAGCGTGGACAACAGCAACAGCCACGCGGAATTTGCCACAAAATACCATCTGCCGTTTCCCCTGCTGTCCGACAAGAGCGGTGCAGTCGCCGACAGTTACGGCGCTTTGCTGAATCTGGGCATACTGAAGATGGCGCGCCGCTTTACTTTTCTGATAGACCCGGAAGGCAATCTGGTCAAAGCCTATCTGGCGGTAGAAACCTCGCGTCATTCGCAAGAAATCATCGCAGACTTAAAAAAATTAACCGCTGAAAGGAAGTTGTAATGCTGGCTCGTCTCAACCTGTTCGTCGCCTGGTTTCTAATCCCGCAAACGCTGGTGCTGGGCTGGGTGGCCGCGACCGGTCGCCTGCTGTTGGGAATGCTGGGTGCAAATACTCACGAAGGGGATATTCCAAGCCGCATGACAGGCGCTTTACTGGTGTTTGGTGCAGTGTATCTGGTGATGCATTTTCGCGGCACTTTGCCGCCGGAAGGCAAACCTGAAGGCAAGGGCTACACCATCGGCCAACGTTTAGTGCTGGCTGGAAATCTGCTGGCAGGACTGTACGTCGCCTTCCAACTCTCTCATTTCTTAGTCGAAAATCGCGCTATCTTTTTGATTATAAACGGTTTTACTGATGCATTCGGATATTGGGCGATGGCCTGCTGGGTGATAGGTTTCTCTTTTCTTTACCAATCTTCCCTACCCAATAAATAAGTCAAATGCCCTTTATTACTTTAAGCAATGCCAGTCTTGCCTTCGGCCACGTCGCCCTGCTCGATCACACCGATTTCCAACTCGACGAAAATGAAAGAGTCGGTCTTATCGGCCGCAACGGAGGCGGCAAATCCAGCATGATGCGTGTACTGGCGGGCGAAGGGGTACTCGATGACGGCCAAATCTGGCGCGCACCCTCTGCGCGCATTTGTTATGTCAATCAGGAACCTGTGCTGGATGCCGATGACACGGTGTTCGATGCGGTCGCCCGTGGCTTGGGCAAGTTGCAAAAGTTACTGCACGATTACCACCATGTCTCGCATCAATTAGCTGAACCCGATGCGGATTTCGACACCCTGCTGGAAGAAATGCAGCACTTGCAGACCCAACTCGAAGCCCAGGACGGCTGGTCGGTCGAAGCACGCATCGAAACCGCGATTAACAAGCTCGATTTAGATCCCGAAAAGCGCGTTGGCGACTTGTCCGGCGGACAACGCAAACGGGTCGCCCTGGCGCAAGCCCTGGTCGCCGAGCCGGATGTGCTGATCCTGGACGAACCGACCAACCATCTGGATTTTGCCTCCATCGAATGGCTGGAAGGTCTGCTCAACAACTTTGTCGGCAGCGTGCTGTTCGTCACCCATGACCGCCGTTTCCTGGACAACGTTGCCACGCGCATCGTCGAACTGGATCGTGGCAAACTGGCCGGTTTCCCCGGCAATTTCTCAGCCTATCAGGCACTCAAGGAACGCATGTTGGCTGATGAGGCGGTGAACAATGCCAAGTTTGACAAGGTGCTGGCGCAGGAAGAAGTGTGGATACGCCAGGGGGTCAAAGCCCGCTGCACGCGCAATGAAGGCCGCGTGCTGCGGCTGGAACAACTGCGCCGCGACCGTGCGGCGCGCCGCGAAAAAGTAGGCCGTGTCGAGATGAACGTGGATGCGGGCGAACGCTCTGGCAAGCTGGTCGCGGAGCTGACGGATGTCTGCAAAAGTTTTGGGGATCGCACCCTGATCAAAAACTTTTCCTGCCGCATCCAGCGCGGCGACAAAATCGGCCTGCTGGGCCCCAACGGCGCGGGCAAAAGCACCCTGCTCAAAATGATTCTCGGTGAGTTGCAGCCGGACTCCGGGACAGTGAAACTCGGCACAAAAATCGCGGTGGCGTATTTCGACCAACTGCGCCAACAACTGGACGACAACGCGACACTGGCCGACACCATCAGCCAAGGCGCGGATTTCGTCGAAATCGGCGGACAGAGAAAACATATCATCAGTTACCTGGGCGACTTCCTGTTCTCACCCGAACGCGCCCGTTCGCCCGTCAAAAGCTGCTCCGGCGGCGAACGCAACCGCTTGCTGCTGGCGCGACTGTTCACCCAGCCCGCCAACGTGCTGGTGCTGGACGAACCGACCAACGACCTGGACATCGAGACGCTGGAACTGCTCGAAGAGCTGCTCGCCAACTACAACGGCACACTGTTTCTGGTCAGCCACGACCGCGCCTTTCTGGACAACGTCGTCACCCAGGTGATCGCCTTTGAGGGCGATGGCAAATTGCAGGAATACGTCGGTGGTTTTGAAGACTGGGAGCGTGTACAAAAATATCAGGCGACACTCGCCAAACCTGCCCCTGCTCCCGCCCGCGCCACAGCTCCCCCTGCTGCTGCCCAGCCGAAAACCGCCAGCAAGCTCAGTTACAAGGAAAGCCGCGAATTGGCAGAACTGCCCCTACGCATTGAGGCGCTGGAAAAAGAACAGATAGACATCGCCGCACATCTCGCCGACGGCACGATCTTCCGTACGGATGCCAAACGCGCCAAACAACTGCAAACCCGCAGCGAAGCCATTGACGCAGAAGTCTTGACGGCCATGACACGCTGGGAAGAACTCGACAAACGCAACAAATAATGCGGTTACCACCTCATCCCACCAACGCGGGGATTGGGTGAGGCAATACCGCATCGTGGAGGGGGTGGAGGAAAAAAGTATCTAGCCAAACAATTCTGCCCAAAGTTGCAGGCTGGCGGTGGCATCAATTTCGCCAGGTTCAACGCGGCAATGCGCTGCGTCGTTCAGGCGGATATGGTGTTGAGTTTGACGCAGGGTGCGGTACAGGATGCGGTTCTGTTCGGCTAGTTCGGCATCAATCAGGCCAAACTCGGCGGCTTGCTTGAGCAGTGCCAGATTGCCCACATTGTCGGTGAGTTGCGGGTGGCGATGCGCGTAGGCCAGCACCAGAAACTGCACCATGAACTCGATGTCCACCATGCCGCCACGGTCGTGTTTGATGTCGAACAATCCGCTGGCGTTGGGGTGTCCGTCGTGCATTTTATGTCGCATCACTATGATTTCATTGCGTAATTTTTCAATGTCGCGCGGCTGGCACAGCACTTGACGGCGAATCTTCTCGAAGGCCGTGCCCACGTTCGGGTCACCCGCACAAAAGCGCGCACGGGTCAGCGCCTGATGCTCCCACACCCAGGCCTGGTGTTGCTGGTATTCGGCAAATGCCGCAATCTGACTGACCAGCAGGCCGCTCGCCCCGTTGGGACGCAACCGCAAATCCGTTTCGTATAGTCTGCCCGATGCGGTATAGCTGCCGAGCATGGCGTTGATGCTTTTGCCCAGCCTCGCATAATTCTCCTGCGCGTCCGCGTGGTCGTCATCGTAGAGAAAAATCATGTCCAGATCCGAGGCGTAGCCCAATTCCCGCCCACCCAGCTTGCCGTAGGCGATGATGGCAAATTTCGCCTGTTCGGTATGCCGCTTGCGCGCCCTCGTCCAGCACAGGGACAGGACGTGGCGCAGTATCAGGTCAGCCAAATCGCTGAGATGGTCGCTTAATTTTTCCAGTGGCAGCAAGCCCTGCAAATCCATCGCCAACAGGTGAAAAACCTGTTCCTGCTGGACATGATGCAGCGTTTCCAGTTGCCGTTCGGCATCCCCGCCACAAGCGGCGAGGCGCTGCGCCAAATCCTGTTCGATGACAGGCCATTGCGGCGGCTGATACAGTTCGCGTGCATCCAGCAATTCATCGAACAAGGCTGGGTGTTGCGCCAGGTATTTGGCGGCCCAACTGCTGGCAGCCAGCAAACGGACAAGGCGCTCCAGCGCTTCCGGGTATTCAGCGAGGAAAGCCAGGTAGGAAATACGCCGGCTGATCGCTTCCTGCAAATCGAGCAGGCGCGACAGGGTGGCATCGGGGTCTAGATACTGCGCAGAAAGCGCAATGAATTGCGGCAGCAACTGTTCCACGCGCTGCCGCCCCAATTCAGATAATTGCCGATAACGCAGTCCGCCGCGCAACTGCAACAGGCGTTGTGCGGTGTCGGATGCGGCGCGATAGCCCAGTTTGACCAGCCCTTCTGTCAGCTCATCCGCGTTCATTTCGTCGCGCCAGGGCGTATCCGGTTGCTGTGCTGTCGCGCCAAAAATTTGCTCGAATTGCCCGCTGACGGTTGCCCGATACCCATCCAGCACGGCCAGCAACTGCGGGTAATTTTCATAGCCCATTGCCGTGGCGATAATCTGCTGATCCTCGTCTTTTTCCGGCAATGCCTGGGTTTGCTGGTCATCCAGGTATTGCAGGCGATGTTCCAGATTGCGCAGAAATACATAGGCCTCATCCAACTGCGCCACCTTTGCGGCGGACAACTGACCGATTTTGGCCAGCTGTTTGAGGACGCGCTGGGTGGGCAGAATACGCAACCTTGCGTCCTGTCCGCCGCGTATCAACTGAAACACCTGTGCGGTAAATTCGATTTCGCGTATGCCGCCCGGCCCCAGCTTGATATTGTCCAAGCGGTCGCGGCGTTGCACCTCCTGACGGATTTGCGCATGCAGCTTGCGCATCGAATCAATCGCGCTAAAATCGAGGTATTTACGAAACACAAAAGGCTGGTAAAGCGCGTTCAACTCGGCGATATGGGGGTCGGCAACAGGCGAGATAACGCGCGCCTTGATCCAGGCGTAGCGTTCCCATTCGCGCCCCTGACTGAGCAAATACTGCT
>PEUR01000014.1:5795-6013 GCA_002780675.1 Gallionellales bacterium CG03_land_8_20_14_0_80_55_15
TAGCCGTCGCCGGTCGCCTCGTTGATGAGGTTAATCAGCCGCCTGCCCAGACGAGTGAAAAACTCGTGATTGCTGATTGAGCGAGAACCCTGGGTCTCGCCGTCTTCCGCATACACGAAAATCAAATCTATGTCGGACGACACATTCAATTCGCCGCCGCCCAGCTTGCCCATACCGATCACCAGCAACGCCTGCGCGGTATGGGTCTCCGCCCCGAT
>PEUR01000175.1 GCA_002780675.1 Gallionellales bacterium CG03_land_8_20_14_0_80_55_15
AGCCAAGTTGTGCCGCCTGACTGAGCAAAATGCCGCTGGGATTGTTGTCAGCCGGGTGCAGGATGCGGAACTGGGTCGCGCTGAGTTGCTCGACCTCGCTGACCCCGGGCAGATTTTGCAGTTCGCTCAAGGCGGGCGGATTGTGCAGGGTGAGGGTGAAGCCCGACACTTGTCCGTAGTTTTGCATACGCGCGCTGGTGTCGCCGTAAATCAGCTTGCCGTGCTGCATGATTTCCACGCGGTCACAGACGTTTTTTACTTCGCTCAACAGGTGGGTGGACAGAATCACGCTGCTGGTATTGCCGAGTTCGCGGATCAGACGGCGAATGTCGCGGATTTGTGCGGGATCGAGGCCGACGGTGGGTTCGTCCAGCACGATCACGGCAGGGCGGTGGATGATGGCTTGCGCGATGCCTGTGCGTTGCTGGTAACCTTTTGATAAGGTTGAGATTATTTTATTTTTGACGGAATCAAGCCCACAGCGTTGCAGGGCTTGGGCGAGCGCACCAGGAACTTCTGCCGACTCGATGCCGCGCAGCCTTGCCGCAAAAATCAGAAAGTCTGCCACACTGAGTTCACGGTAGAGCGGCGCGGTTTCCGGCAGATAACCGAGGTGCGCCTTGGCCTGCGCGGGGTTTTTCAGTAAGTTGATGCCGCAGATTTCGATTTCGCCGCTGTCCGGCAATAAACAGCCCGTCAGCATTTGCAGCGTGGTGCTCTTGCCCGCGCCGTTGTGACCGAGCAGCCCCAGCACTTCGCCGCGTTTGAGTTCCAGGGTAACGTCATGGATGACCTGCTGTTTACCGAAGCTGCGTGTCAGTTTGCGCGCAGAAAGTGTGATTTCAGGAGTGGCATTCGACAAAGTAAGTGGTGAGCGTAGTTGTAGACAGTCCTGAATATAACCTAATATGTGTGCCCGCATCAAAAGCTGTATGGATATGAACTCATTTAAATACCTGACTATCGCAACTTTGCTGCTCGCCGGTTGCGCGCAAACTCCCCAGCCTGTCGTATCGGCGCAGCCCGAGCGGGTTGTGCCGGCCGCACCTGAGCCGAAGGCTGAACCTGCACTCGTGTTGCCTAATATAGCGTTGAGCGCCCCCTTGCTGTACGAAATGCTGTTGACGGAATTCGCCAGCCAGCGCGGACATAGCGAGCTGGCATTGGACGGCAGCGCGGATATTGCGCAAAAAACCCGCGACCCGCGCCTGGCAAAACGCGCCGCACAACTGGCATTGCAATCAGGCGACATGAACAGGGCGATTGCGGCACTCGGCTTGTGGCGCGAAACAGAGCCCGGGGCAGCGATGCCACCACGCCTGTTGGCTTCGCTGTTGTTGCGTGGCGGCAGGCTGGACGAGGCGAGTGTGGAACTGGCCAGGGTACTCAAGGCTGATCCCTCTCATGCCGGGGAGATTTTCTTGCAGATACATCCCTTGCTGGCCGCTTATCCTGACGGGATTGCGGCGCTTGGGCTGGCGCGTGAGCTGGCAAGTGGCTATCCGAACCTCGCTGAAGCCCATTGGATGGTCGCGCAATTGGCGCAAAAAGCCGGCGATGAGCAGCTTGCGCTGGACGAGGTGCGCGAGGCACACAGTCAGAAGCCGGATTGGGATTTCCCGGTGATGCTGGAGGCATCGTTGTTGGTTAAGCGTGACCCCAAACAGGGGCTAGAGTTGCTCCGGCGCTATTTGTTCTCTCATCCTCAGGCGAAGGGGGTGCGTGTGCAATATGCGCGCTGGCTGTTGGAACAACAGCAATACAAGGAAGCGCGCGAGGAATTTCAGTTACTGTCCAATGAAAATCCCAACAGTGTTGAGTTGGCCTTTGCCGTGGCGTTAATCTCATTGCAGATAAAGGATTTGCCGGGTGCAGAAGCGCAACTCAGGCAGGCGCTGGTGCAGGGCGGAAAAGGCCCGGATAGCGTGGAATATTATTTGGGACAGTTGAACGAGTCGGGCGAAAACGAAACCGGGGCAATTGCTCATTATCGTGGAGTGAAGGGCGGCGAATATTTGTATGCGGCGCAACTGCGCGTGGTTTATTTGTTGAACAAGCAGGGCAAGCTGGAGGAGGCTATACAGTATGTGCGAAAGATGCAGGCGAGTACCGATCAGCAGCGCGCGCAATTGGTGCTGACCGAGGCACAATTGCTGCGCGATGCGCAAAAATTCTCCCAGGCTTATGAAGTTTTGCGGCACGGGCTGGAGAAATTACCCGCTCATCCCGAGCTGTTTTATGAGGCCGCGATGATGGCAGACAAGATCGGCAAATACCCGGCATCCGAGAAATTGTTGCGCAAGTTAATCAAGATGAAACCTGACTATGCCCACGCCTATAACGCGCTGGGTTACAGCCTGCTGGAACGCAAAGTCCGATTAAAAGAAGCGCTGGCGCTGGTCGAAAAAGCCCTGCTACTGGCACCGCAAGATCCCGCCATCATGGACAGCGTGGGCTGGGGATATTACCGGAACGGCAAACTGGACGATGCGATCGCCATGTTGCGGCGCGCCTTCACCGCCAACCCCGACCCGGAAATCGCCGCCCATCTGGGCGAAGTGCTGTGGGCGCGCGGCGACAAGGATGAAGCGCTAAAACTCTGGCAGGACAGCCTCAAGGCGCATCCTGACAACGCCCCGCTGCAAGCCGTGATGAAGCGGTTTGTGCCTTGATGGCCGAGAGGTTTTTATGATCGGGAAGTTTTTAGGCTGTTTGAGCGCCATCAATATCACTCGCTTGTCCGGGGGAGCCTGATGGGGCATCGGCAGGCGCGGCGCATATACCTTCTGACGGGATGGGTGGCGGCTTCGGTGCTGCTGGGTGCGATTGGCTGGGGGCTTTATTTTAATGGCGCGCGCGATGCCTTGCCGCCCGCTATTCCCGTCCCTGCGACTATCGCCGCAAAAGAACCCGTCACCCCCTTGCCGCTGACGTTGTCGCTCGACCCTGACAAGGTCAAACTCGGCGGACGGTTGTTCGGCGACCCCAAATTATCCAGTGACGGCCAGGTGTCTTGCGCCCACTGCCACAACCTTGCCACGGGCGGGGTGGATCGGCTGCCATTCTCGAACGGTATCGGCGGACGGCAAGGCCATATCAATGCGCCGACGGTATTCAACAGCGGTTTCAATTTCCGCCAGTTCTGGGATGGTCGCGCGGCAACGCTGGAAGATCAGATAGATGGCCCGCTGCAAAACCCGCTTGAGATGGGCAACAGCTGGCCGAAAACGCTGGCAACGCTGGAGGCTGACGCAGATTACCGCAGCAAATTCTCAGCCCTTTACCCTGATGGCATCCAGGCACTGAATGTCAAGGATGCCATTGCCACTTTTGAACGTTCGCTGGTCACCCCTAATGCACGCTTTGACCGCTTCTTGCGTGGTGATTTGACGGCGTTGAACGAGCAGGAACAAGCGGGTTATCGCCTGTTCAAACGGATAGGCTGCACCAGTTGCCATCAGGGGATGGGGATAGGCGGCAACCTGTATCAGAAACTCGGCATCATGGAAGATTACTTCTCGGTACGCGGTCATATCACCGAGGCGGATGGGGGGCGCTTCAATCTCACCGGTCAGGAGGAGGATCGCCATTTTTTCAAGGTTCCCTCGTTGCGCAATGTGGCGGTCACGCCGCCCTATCTGCATGACGGTTCAGCCAGAACACTCAAGGATGTGGTTGGCATCATGGTGCGCTTTCAACTTGGTACGAAACTTGATGCGACCGAAACAGGCGAATTGGTCGCCTTTCTCAAGACGCTGACAGGTGAGTATCAGGGAAGGTCACTCGAGTGAAGCTGCCTGCCTTCCCAGTCAAAAACCTTGCTGTCCACGCAGACTTGTACCGTATCGCCGCTGCGATTGCGCTGGCCGTGCTGCTGGTGGTTGTTTTCTTGCTCACGCAACCGCTTGATCAGCAACGCCAGAACACGCTGCTGAATGATTTTGCCCGATTGCAGCGCGACGATGCCCGGCTTGGTGAGGGCGTGCTGCAATTGAAGTTCAGTCTCTCGAACGATTACGATCAGGTCACCGCTATCATGGCGGACATGCGTGCTGTCGCGGCGGAACTGCGTCACGGTTCCGCCGCGCGCGATTTGCGCGCTGATGCCAAATTCGACCGGCAATTGCAGCTGCTCGACCAACGCTTGTCCGACCAGGCCGCAGCGCTGGAAAAATTCAAATCACAAAACTCGGTATTGAAAAATTCCCTGATCTACCTCCCGTTTGCGCGGGATGACCTGCTGCGCGATTTGCCACCCGGCACAGAGGTACATGAGCAGTTTGACGCGCTGATCGAGAAAGTCATGTTGCAAAGCACCCGTGCGGCGATGGATGGACACGACGCAGTAGCAGCCGACATTACCGCCTTGCAGCGCAGCCTGGCAGGCCAACCTCTCAGGCTGCGCGAGAAATTTGATCATCTGGCGCGACACATCCAGATGATTGACCAATTCCAGCAGGAAACGCCCATGCTGGTCTCGCGCCTGACAAGCGGTAGCGAGAAGGGAGGCCTGACGGAAGCCTACCGGGATTATTTTGCGCGCCAGCAACAGCGTGCAACCACCTATCAACTGTTTCTGTTAGCGGCGACGCTGCTTCTGCTGGCCTACGCGATAGCCGCATTCATCCGTCTGCGCGGTAACACGCAAAAGCTGCAACTGGCAGCCAGCGTGTTTAGCCACGCCACCGAGTGCATCAGCATCACCGACAGCCAAGGCGCGATTCTGGATGTCAACCCCGCTTTCACCAAAGTGACAGGCTATAGTCGCGCTGAAGTGCTGGGGCGGAATCCGCGTATCCTGCAATCTGGTCGTCAGGATGCCGAATTTTATGCAAGGATGTGGCAAACGATCAGGGAGAGCGGCCAGTGGCAGGGGGAAATCTATAATCGGCGCAAGGATGGCGTTGTTTACCCGGAATGGTTAAGCATTACCGCCGTGATCCAGAACGGGCAAGTCAGTCACTACATCGGCTCCTTTACCGACCTTACTCAGCGCAAGCAGAGTGAGGTCGCGATCCACAATCTGGCCTTTTACGACCCGCTCACCGGACTGCCTAACCGACGACTCCTGACCGACCGCTGCCAGCAAGCGCTCGCCTCCAGCGTGCGCACTGGCAAGCGGGGTGCATTGCTGTTTATTGACCTCGATCATTTCAAAACCATCAACGATACGCTCGGCCACTCCATCGGCGATTTGCTGTTACAGCAAGTCGCTGCACGGCTATCATCCTGTGTGCGCAAGGGCGATACGGTGGCGCGTCTGGGCGGCGACGAGTTCGTGGTGATGCTGGAAGACCTGAGCGAAAACACCGTTACCGCCGCCGAGCAGACTGAATCTGTCGGCGAGAATATCCTTGCCACCCTGAGCCTACCCTACTTGCTAGACAGTCACGAACATCGAAACACGCCCAGCATCGGTGCGACCTTGTTTAGCGGCAAGCAGCAGTCTATCGGAGAGCTGTTTAAACAAGCCGACATCGCCATGTATCAGGCCAAGCAAGCGGGGCGCAACACGCTGCGCTTCTTCGATCAGGATATGCAAAACACCCTCACTAAACGGATCGCCTTCGAGGCCGAATTGCAGAAGGCGCTTGAGAACCGGCAATTCCAGTTGTATTACCAGATTCAGGTGGATGAGTTTAACTGTCCCATCGGTGCAGAGGCACTGATCCGCTGGATTCACCCCGAA
>PEUR01000124.1 GCA_002780675.1 Gallionellales bacterium CG03_land_8_20_14_0_80_55_15
GAAGCCGAAATAGGGCGCGTCGCGCGAGATGTCCCAGTCGGACAATTTGCTTTCGCCCTCAAGCCCCAGCCATTCCTGCATCTTGTTGGACGCTTCGGTTTGCAGCGTGCCGCTCTTTGTCCATGCGCGCAGAAATTGCTGGCATGAATCGGCGGAGAGTTTGAAGAAGTAATGGTCTGAATGGCGCATTTCCGGCACAGCGCCGGATACGGCGGAGTATGGGTTGACGAGTTCGGTCGGGGCGTAGGCGGCACCGCACACTTCGCAGTTGTCGCCGTACTGGTCGCGGGCGTGGCACTTCGGGCATTCGCCCTTGATGAAGCGATCCGGCAGGAACATGTTTCTGACGGGGTCGTAAAACTGCTCGATGGAACGCACTTCGATCAAGCCTTTGTCTCTGAGCGTGCGATAGAGGGTCTCGGCGCATTGCCTGTTTTCGTCGGAATGGGTCGAGCCGTAGTTGTCGAACGCGACATGGAAGGCGGCAAAATCGTCGTAGTGTTCCTGCCAGACGCGCGCGATGAGTTGTTCCGGCGTGATGCCTTCGTTCTCGGCGCGCAGCATGATGGGCGTGCCGTGCGTGTCGTCGGCGCAGACATAATGGCAGGTGTTGCCGCGCATTTTCTGGAAGCGCACCCAGATGTCGGTCTGGATGTATTCGACCAGATGGCCCAAATGAATGCTGCCGTTGGCGTAGGGCAGGGCGGAG
Organism: Gallionellales bacterium CG03_land_8_20_14_0_80_55_15; assembly: GCA_002780675.1. Lineage (GTDB taxonomy): Bacteria > Pseudomonadota > Gammaproteobacteria > Burkholderiales > Gallionellaceae > Gallionella. The sequence continues at coordinate 710 of PEUR01000124.1, forward strand.
GTGACGAGAATTTTTCTGGGTTCAGTGGGGGTTGTGCGAGTAGTCATGGAGGCTTGCCGGGTTCTAAAAGTGCGGGCATTTTAGCAAATCGCGCGCACTGGCGGCGAATTGGTTAGAATTGCGCTCTTGTATTATTCATACCCAATAGAGGCAGCGATGAGTTTTAGCGAAACAGAAGTACAAAGTGCGTTGAAAAATTTGCTTGATCCGAATACCAAAAAAGATTTTGTCAGCGGCAAATCCGTGAAAAACGTCAAGGTCTCCGGCTGTGATGTGTCGCTGGATATTCTGTTGGGCTATCCGGCAAAAAGCGTGTGGGAAGAAATCCGCGCCATGGTCGAGGCGCATCTCAAGGCGGTGTTGCCGGGCGTGGGCAAGGTCAGCGTCAGCGTCGCCAGCCGTGTCGTGCCGCATGCGGTGCAGCGCGGCGTGAAGCTGGTGGACGGCGTAAAGAACATTATCGCCGTAGCCAGTGGCAAGGGCGGCGTGGGTAAATCCACCACTGCCGTGAATCTGGCGCTGGCACTGGCCGCCGAGGGCGCGCGCGTCGGCATTCTGGACGCGGACATCTACGGTCCTTCACAACCGATGATGCTGGGCATTTCCGGTCAGCCCAAGTCGCGCGACGGTCAGTCCATGGAGCCGATGAGCAACTACGACATCCAGTCCATGTCCATCGGCTACATGATCGCGGGTGACGATGCGCCGATGATCTGGCGCGGTCCGATGGTGACGCAGGCGCTCGATCAATTGCTGCACCAGACGCGCTGGGACAATCTGGACTACCTGGTGGTGGATCTGCCGCCGGGCACGGGCGATATTCAGCTCACCCTGTCGCAGAAAGTGCCGGTTACGGGGGCGGTGATTGTCACGACACCGCAGGACATCGCGCTGCTCGATGCGCGCAAGGGATTGAAAATGTTCGAGAAAGTCGGCATCAAGATCGTCGGTATCGTGGAAAATATGAGCACTCATATCTGTTCAAAATGCGGACACGAAGAGCATATTTTCGGTGCGGGCGGTGGCGAAAAAATGTGCGCCGACTACGATACGGAGTTTCTCGGCAGTTTGCCGCTGGACATCAAGATCCGCGAACAAGCGGATTCCGGCAAGCCGACGGTGGTAGCCGACCCCGACGGTGCTATCGCCAAAGTGTATAAACAAATCGCTCGCCGCATTGCGGTCAAGGTCGCGGAAATGGCGCAGGATCACAGCGCGGCATTCCCGAAAATCGTCGTACAGAATACTTAAAGGAGAGAGAAGGGATAAGGGTGAATGGGGAAGCAGCGCGCTGTTTTACCACTTACCACTTACCACTTCCCAGACAATATGAGCATCAAATCAGACAAATGGATACGCCGTATGGCGGAGCAGCACGGCATGATCGAACCGTTTTCACCTGTTCAGGTGAAAGAAGTGGATGGCCGTCGCATCGTGTCTTACGGCACGTCGAGCTACGGCTACGACATCCGCTGTTCGAACGAATTCAAGCTGTTCACCAACATCAACAGCACCATCGTTGACCCGAAGAATTTCGACCCGGATTCCTTCGTCGAGGTGACGGCGGATTACTGCATCATTCCGCCCAACTCTTTCGCGCTGGCGCGCACCGTGGAGTATTTCCGTATTCCGCGCTCCGTGCTGACCGTGTGTCTGGGCAAATCCACCTACGCGCGTTGCGGCATCATCGTCAACGTCACGCCGTTCGAGCCGGAATGGGAAGGCTATGTGACGCTGGAATTTTCCAACACCACGCCGCTGCCCGCGAAAATTTACGCCAACGAAGGCATCGCGCAGGTGTTGTTCTTCGAGGGCGACGAAGTCTGCGAAACTTCCTACAAGGATCGCGGCGGCAAGTATCAGGGGCAGGTCGGCGTGACCCTGCCGAAAATGTAATCGCCGTGTCACGAGTTCAGACTATCATCTGGCGTTCAAGCAAGGGCGAAATCATCGCTTGTGTGGAAAAGAACAAGGTGATGCAGGAAAACCTCGAAGAAATCCGCCAGGTTTGCCAGGACGCGCTGGAAGATGCCGTGCTGATGGGCTGCGACGAGCAGCAGTTCCGTGCTGTGCTGGCCGGGTTAATTGGCGGGTTGGTCAATCCCTATGAGGGGCAGGGCAGATAACATTCCTGCTTGCTTCGTGCGGTAAATCTGCGACAATCCGCGCCACTTTATTTAATCCCCCAATTCTTTACTTTCAGCGGGAGTCAAGCTATGAAATTTCATTTTCCCATCATCATCATTGATGAAGATTTTCGTTCCGAAAATTCCAGCGGCCTGGGGATACGCGCGCTGGCGGATGCGCTCGAAAAAGAGGGTATGGAGACGTTGGGGGTGACCAGTTATGGCGACCTGACTTCATTTGCACAGCAACAAAGCCGCGCTTCGGCTTTTTTACTGTCCATTGATGACGAGGAATTCGGCGGGGGCAGTAATGAAGAGATTGAAGTCGCGCTGAAGTCGTTGCGCGCCTTTGTCGAAGAGATTCGTTACAAGAATGCCGACATCCCGATTTATTTATATGGCGAGACGCGCACCTCAAGGCATATTCCGAACGATGTGCTGCGCGAATTGCATGGCTTTATCCATATGCACGAGGATACGCCGGAATTCGTGGCGCGCCATATTATCCGCGAGGCCAGAGCTTACCTGGATTCGCTGGCACCGCCGTTCTTCCGCGCGCTGGTGCATTATGCGCAGGACGGTTCTTATTCGTGGCATTGCCCCGGACACTCAGGCGGGGTGGCCTTTCTGAAATCGCCAGTGGGACGCATGTTCCACCAGTTTTTCGGCGAAAACATGCTGCGCGCCGACGTGTGCAATGCGGTGGATGAGCTGGGACAGTTGCTCGACCATACCGGTCCTGTGGCCGCCAGCGAGCATAATGCGGCGCGAATTTTCAACGCGGATCATCTGTTTTTCGTCACTAACGGTACGTCCACTTCCAACAAAATCGTCTGGCATTCGCTGGTGGCACCCGACGACATCGTGGTGGTGGATCGCAACTGCCACAAATCCATACTGCACGCGATCATGATGACTGGCGCAGTGCCCGTGTTTCTGACCCCGACGCGCAATCACTTCGGTATCATCGGTCCCATCCCGAAATCGGAATTCGAGCCGGAAAGCATCCAGCGCAAGATAGACGCGAACCCGTTCATTGTGGACAAGACCAAAAAGCCGCGCATTTTGACTATCACGCAAAGCACTTACGATGGCATCGTTTATAACGTCGAAATGCTCAAGGAGATGCTGGACGGGCGCATAGACACACTGCATTTCGACGAGGCATGGCTGCCCCATGCGGCATTTCACGCGTTTTACAAGGATATGCACGCCATAGGCCGCGATAGGCCGCGCGCCGAGAGTTCGATGATTTTTGCCACGCAATCCACCCACAAGTTGCTGGCAGGCCTGAGTCAGGCCTCGCAGATTCTGGTGCGCGAACCCAAAAGCCGTAAGCTGAACAAGCAGATTTTCAATGAAGCCTATCTGATGCATACCTCCACTAGCCCGCAATACGCCATCATCGCGTCCTGCGATGTCGCGGCAGCCATGATGGAGCCGCCCGGTGGCACGGCGCTGGTCGAGGAAAGTATCGCCGAGGCGATGGATTTTCGCCGTTCCATGAAAAAAGTGGATGCGGAATATGGTAACGACTGGTGGTTCAAGGTGTGGGGGCCGGAGGTGCTGGCCGAAGAGGGCGTGGGTTCGCGCGAAGACTGGGTACTCAAGGCGGCCGATAAATGGCATGGCTTCAGCCAGCTGGCTGAAGGCTTCAATATGCTCGACCCGATCAAGGCGACCATCGTTACGCCGGGGCTGAACGTGGATGGAGATTTTGCGGATAGCGGCATACCTGCCTCTATGGTCACCAAGTATCTGGCCGAGCACGGTGTCATCGTGGAAAAGTGCGGACTGTATTCGTTCTTCGTCATGTTCACCATCGGCATCACCAAGGGGCGCTGGAATACCTTGCTGACCGCGTTACAGCAGTTCAAGGACGACTATGACAAGAACCAGCCTATCTGGCGCATCCTGCCCGAGTTTGCGGCGAAGTATCCGCGCTATGAACGGGTCGGCCTGCGCGATCTGTGCCAGCAGATCCACGATGCCTATAAGCTGCATAACGTCGCGCGCATGACGACCGAGATGTATTTGTCCGATATGCAGCCTGCCATGAAGCCGTCTGATGCGTTTGCCAAAATGGCGCACGAAGAAATTGATCGGGTGCAGATAGACGATCTGGAAGGACGCATCACCGCCGTGCTGCTGACACCTTACCCGCCCGGTATCCCGCTGTTGATACCGGGCGAGATGTTCAACAAGACGATAGTGGATTACCTTAAATTCGCGCGCGATTTCAGACAGAAGTTGCCCGGCTTTGAAACCGATATTCATGGTCTGGTGGTCGAAGAAGTGGACGGCGAAAAAGGTTACTTCGTGGATTGCGTGCGGCAAGGTTGAGATTGTCCGTGTGAAATGGCTGACGACACCGACAAACTACGCATAGATAAATGGTTGTGGGCTGCGCGTTTCTACAAGACACGCAGCCTCGCTGTCGCGGCGCTGGAAAGCGGCAAGGTGCTGCTCAACGGCACGCGCGTCAAGCCCGCCAAGACGGTCATTACAGGCGATAGGCTGGACATCAGTATCGGGTCGTATCAATTCCTGATTGAAGTGCTGGCGTTGTCCGACAGGCGCGGCCCGGCACCTCAGGCGCAAAAACTCTACCGCGAAAGTGAAGCCAGCCGCGAACGGCGTGCAGTCATCGCCGCACGCCTCAAGGCCGACCCGCCGCCATTCGCTTTCAAGGGCAGGCCGACCAAACGCGACCGGCGACTAATCGAGCAATTCAAGCACGGCGAATGACTGAAATGCGTCATGCCAGGCGAAGCACCCAGCGCGCTTGTTGCACGATGATTCTGCCTGTTTATATGGCCTCATCGCCCTGTAACAGGGCATTGCAGGGGGTGGGTTGAGGTTTTTTATGAATTTTTGCTTAATTTGCTTGACGAGTTATAGCAAAGCAGCGTTAAATGCGCACAGGTATTTGATTCAAAGTCACTGCAGTACTGGTTTTACCGTGTGCAATCTTGGATTCAAATAGTTTTACGGGAATGTTTCCCGGTTTTTTTATGAAGGAAGTAATCACATGGCAACTGGTACAGTTAAATGGTTCAACGACGCTAAAGGCTTCGGTTTTGTAACTCCTGACGATGGTAGCGAAGATTTGTTCGCGCACTTCTCAGCAATCAACATGAGCGGT
>PEUR01000050.1:0-812 GCA_002780675.1 Gallionellales bacterium CG03_land_8_20_14_0_80_55_15
CTGTTGCGATGGGAGCGTTGATGTCGGTAGCCAAATCAAACCCTATTCCCATTTTGGTGGGTATTGGGTTTGCTGTGTTCCTGAGCTACACACCAAAGATTATCAACGGCATTTTAACGTCAACAATTTGATTTATTTGTAATCAAGGGGTGATAACCCCCTTGATTACAAAAAGGAAATCTATGAAAAACTCTAAAGAACTTGTCTTTAACCTTATTGTTGCTGGAGTATTTTTTGCTATTGGCTTTTTAACACCCGGATCGTCGTTAATGAGCACAGATGGTTTTGCATCAAACGTATCTGGTATTGCCACAGGGGCAGGCATCGCTTGGCTAATTAAAACACTCATTGACGGCAAAAAAGGGAGCAAGCAAAGTTGAACGAAGCTGGCTATATCCCAAGAACCCTCGATCAATTAGAAAAATTTTTGCTTTGGGAAGTTGACCAATTTGTCATCGCGGTGATGATTATTGGGGTCGGCGTTTCTTCTGGGATGTTGCTCAGTGGCTTGGTGTGTGGAGGTCTAGCCGCGTGGCAGTACGGCAAACTCAAAGCAGGCAAACATCCAAAATTTGCAATCCACACACTTTATTGGTGGCTTCCAAGTGATGTTTTTGCTAAAACCCAAGTCACACCACCATCACATATACGATATTTTTTGGGATAACAGTGTTAGTAAAAAAATATTTAACGACCAATAGCAACAAGGCAAGCGAGATCACCTTCCTTAGATTAACCGTGGCCGCCATGTTGGTGGCTATTGTCATCGAGGGATTGATCATCCAAAAAACTCTCGGTATGGAAAAAACTGT
>PEUR01000050.1:819-5628 GCA_002780675.1 Gallionellales bacterium CG03_land_8_20_14_0_80_55_15
CCGCCAGAAGTGAACAAGTCATTTTGGGTCACAAGCAATTCGGTATCAAAGGATTATCTGGAACAAATGGCCTACTGGTACGCAGGGCTCGTGCTAAACGCGAGTCCCTATACAGGAGAATATCAAAAACAGATGTTTTTGCGCTATGCAACTCCGACCGACACAGGGCGGCTGTCCAAAGAAATGGATAATCGCATTGATTACTTAAAACAGAACAACGCATCCACTCAATTTGCTGCGCTGACAATAAGTGCCGATGAAAATGCTATGAAAGTATCTATCTCTGGGGATTTATCAACTTTTATCGGGGACAAGCGCGTATCAAACAAAATAATTTTTTATGCGATTTCGTTCAAGTATTTGAACTCCAGGCTCTATGTCAGCGAATTTAAGGAAACCAATGATAAAGACATCTACGGCACTAGCACTCCTGCTGCTAAGTAGCAATCAGGTAACTGCTGCGCAAATTTTATTTCAAGGCTCGCCAACAGAGTCTACGGTTGCAACCGTGTCCCGCAACGAGCCAAACATGATTAAGGTGGATAAACACAAAATTACTCGCATTTATGGGGCTGAGGGGTTGTTTACAGTAACCCCAGAAGAGGAGACTGGCGTTGCTTGGCTAAAGCCACTGACCGATAAGCCATTGATGAGTATTTTTATCACCGACGAAACTGGCCAGCACTTTAAGCTGCTTTTGAAAGTAGAGGACATACCCGCAGAAACCATTATCGTAAAGGGCAAGAACGAGCCAGTGCGCGATGCGTATAGCCAAAAAAACGAACCTCGAAACGAAGAGTTATTGGCCGCAATCTTAGCCTTGTATGACGGCGAGGGGGATAAAAAAACGGAAGTAATTCCTTTATGGAAAGGCACTAAGTTTGAGCTTGTGAGGGTTTTGGAGCTACAAGGTATTCGCGGTGAGGCTTATGTTTTAACGAATACATCCGACAAAGAAATAGTGGCGGATGAACGAGAGCTTTATCGCGATGGTGTGCAGGCAATAGCTATTGAAAAACCTATCTTGTCCGCTGGCGAGTCCACACAAGTATTTGTTATCACCGAGATCGAATAAAGATGGCATCCATTACAGAAAAATTCGCAAATCTATCTCCAAAGACACGGCAGTACATCATGCTCGGAGGAGCATCAACCGTTTTGCTGGGGCTGGTGTTTGGCAGCGTGGCTCTAATGGACAGTACGCCACAACCGCAGGCAGTAGCTCCAGTAAGCACGGAAGAGTCTGCAACCAATATCGCCACCCCAGGCTCTCCCATTGACCCCAAAGAAGTGTGGATGACCCAATCCAGTGATCAGATGCGGCAGATGGATAATGTCATTAAGGAACTAAAAGGCCAGATGGAGGAGGCAAGCAAGAAACAATCAGAGGAGAACTTAAACAAACCACAGGAATCTGTATTGCCGCCATTGCCGCCGATACAACCAACTCAGCAGCAGGACAATCCTCAGCCGCCAAGCCCGTTACCACCATTACCAGAGACAGAGGAGAAAATGCAGCCACATGAAAGCGGCATTGCTTCTTTTGAAGTAAGCAAGGCGGAAAAGAAAGTAGATACTCGTGCAGAAACCAAAGCAGGCTATGTTCCAGCAGGTTCATTCGTTCGTGTAGCGCTATTGGGCGGATTAGACGCGCCCACTGGCGGGCAAGCGCAAAGCAATCCCATTCCGATTTTGATGCGCACGCAAGATAACGCCTTTTTACCCAACCGCTTTAGATTCGCAATTAAGGAATGTTTCCTTTTAGCATCGAGCTTTGGGGACATGAGTTCCGAGAGAGCGTTTGGCCGACTGGAAAATCTTTCTTGCGTTAAGCGTGACGGCAGCTCAGTTGACATAGCGGTCAAAGGCTATGTCGTAGGCGAAGATGGCAAAGCAGGTATGAGAGGACGTTTGATAAGCAAACAAGGACAGGTTCTTGCCAATGCGCTCTTGGCTGGAATTGGGGCAGGTATAGGTCAAGCATTCCAAAGCGGCTCGCAAACCAACTCCATTAGCGCATTGGGGACAACATCTACCGTAAATGCGGGACAGCAATTCCAAAATGGGATTGGCTCAGGCGTTGGCAAGGCGTTAGATCGTCTAAGCAAATACTACATAGACCTTGCCGAAAAACTTTTCCCAGTCATCGAAATTGACGCAGGGCGAACGGTTGAGGTGGTCTTCACCAAAGGTTTCTCACTAGAAACCGACAGTAACAGTATTGACGGAACGGTCACCGAGTATTGGAGACGTGGCCGCGCTTTCGCAGGCAAACCGTTGAACGACAATTAAATTCAAAAGGAAAAAGACATTATGCGCAAAAAAATACTCTATGGAATAAGTGCGTTAATCCTTGCAGGGCAGTCTATGGCTGCCACCGAAGAAGAAAAGCTGACCAAGACACTGCAAAACCTATATCCATCCACTACTTTTACAGGAGTCCATAAATCTCCCCTTAATGGATTGTACGAAGTGGATATGGGTAAAAATATAGGTTACACAAACCAAGATGGCAAGTTTTTTATCTTTGGGCACATATTTGATATGCAGCACCAACAAGACATCACACAGCAACGGCTAGATACGTTGAATGTCATTAGTTTTAATGACCTGCCGCTCAAAGATGCGATCAAAACTGTTAACGGGAATGGCAAGCGTGTCATGGCCGTATTTTCAGACCCAGACTGCCCGTATTGCAAGAAGCTGGAGCAAGAGCTACCCAAACTGAACAATGTGACGATCTATACCTTCCTGATGCCCTTGGACGGGCTGCATCCAGAGGCATCCAAAAAAGCAAAGGGGATATGGTGTTCAACCGACAAGTCAGCCGCGTGGCGTGACTACATGCTGCACGACAAATCCCCCGTGACAGACAAACACTGCGACAGCCCGATCGAACGCAATGTACAGCTTGGACAAAAACTAGGCATCAACGGCACACCCACACTGATTGCCGCCAATGGTCGAGTAATGCCAGGCGCAGCACCATTAGAACAGCTTGAGAAATGGCTTGATGATAATGGGGGCAAAGATGAACACTAAAACCATGTTGGCATTAGTAGCCCTCTGTATAAGTGCGAGTGGATGCTCTTTGCTGGGCTTGGATTCGGGTCTGGATGCTAAAAAATCATTTGCCTGTAAAGCACCCGCAGGTATTAGTTGCTCGTCTTTATCTGGTGTATACGCCAATGCGGTCGCGGATAACCTACCCGGTTCGGTCACTAACAAATCAACAGGCGTGTACGCTAAAGCGGCGCAGCAGGGCATCGTGGGTGCAGCACCTGGCAATGGCACACCCTTGTTGAGCACACCATCTGTACTACGGGTATGGGTTGCGCCCTGGGAAGATCGCAACAAGGTATTGCATGACCAAGCATTTCTTTATGCCGTTGCCGATCCAGGCCACTGGCAGATAGCGCACAGTAAGAAAAAAATCGCCAACCAATATCGCGTGTTAGCACCCGCTGCTCAGCAGCAGCCAGAACCAAACCCAAAGGCCGGGCAAGCACAATATGAGCTGCCGCAAACAGATCAGCAGGCAGCCGTTACGCAAGGGCAAAAATAGCATGTTGCCCAACAGCCCGAAGACCGATTTAATTGCGTCCATATGTGCCGATACCCCGCATTGGGCGAGCCATACCTTGAAAGCATGGGATGAGAACGATTTTCGTGCCAAACAACCATTTGTGAACGAGAAATACTGGTCTTCCCAGCATTCCATCAATGTGTTTGAAGTGGTTGGCACGGCGCATCCAGACTATCAAGGGATGTGCTGGTTGGAATTTCTGGAGAAGGGCAAGCGCATGAGGCAGAATTTGCAGCTCCAACAATCCAATCCAATCTATTACCTGGACGAAGCCGTCAAGCTGCCAACAATGTACTACATCGAGATAGATAACTCGGGGTGGCACATAAACGGTGATGGAAACCATCGCACCTGTATTGCCAGATTCATGTTTCAAGGGTTAAGTAAGACCATGCTGCACGGTGTTAATGTGGAATCCTATCGAACTGATCAGCAAGCATTCAACGCCTTCAATCGGTTGAGAATAGCTGCGGCAATAAAAAATCTACCTTGGATAATCGAATCAAAGCGCAAAACCATTTCACGAGAGGACACGGCTGGCTGGATGAGAGAGCGTTATGCCGTTTCAATTTGTATTAACGATTTGAAAAATGGGATTCTTGAGGAACTTTCAGTAGTGGAAGCAATAGAACGAGCAGACAAAATCGAACGGACTACAAAAAGCCTATTAGCATCTATAACCAGTCTCCTATCAAGAAAAAAAGGCAGCTAGGTATGTCATTTGGAACAGCACTAAAGAAAATATTTTTCCACGAACGGTACGACAGAGCGGACGCTATGCCGCGTCATCTAATTGATCAATTTACCGAATTGCCAAAGTTGGCCGCATTGCTACCCTATGTTGGATGGATGTCAGATGAGCGAATGTTCATATTGGATCAAGGAGGGTTTGGCAAAACCGAGACATTTTCAATAGGTTTTGCGATTGAGATCGCCCCCCAAACTGGCGCAACCGATGAGATGGAAAAAATACTTACCAGCTTATTTGCCTATTGCCCTGTACATACAGGCGTGCAAATCAGCCTATATGCCAGTCCAGACATTAGCCCGGTACTAGATGCCCAGCTTGCCTTGGTAAAAGAAATGGAGCTACTAGGAATTGCACAACGCCGCAGCAAATATTACAAAGGAGGCGCGACCGAATCCCTGCTCAATAATGCGAGTTATCTGCTCAGAGATTTTAGATGCGTTATCTCCTTGGCGTTACCCCTATCGCCATTCAA